>JADKJT010000034.1 GCA_016720905.1 Gemmatimonadaceae bacterium
CGCACGCATAACCACGGCGATCCCCTCACACGATCGGACCTTTCCGCAACATCCGCAAGTGCATCCCCGTACACCACCTGCGCCGTCGTCGTGTCCTTCCGCCCGCGCAGCGCTCAGCGCGTTAGGCTGACCGACCTAGCGCGCACGACCCCGACCACCAGCCTCGGGGCGCATCATGCCGCCCGGGAGCTGGTCCAACGGACTGCGCACGCCGAGCCCGCCACGGTTCAGCACGTGCATGTAGATCATCGTCGTCCTGAGGTCCTTATGACCCAGCAACTCTTGGATCGTACGCGGGTCGTACCCGGCCTCCAGCAGGTGCGTCGCGAAGCTGTGCCGGAATGTGTGACAGGTCACACGCTTGGCAACCCGAGCGGCGCGCGCGGCGTCCGTTACCGCACGTTGCAGCACGCTCTCATGCAGATGGTGTCGGCGCATCTCGTGCGAAACATCGTCACGATAGGTTCTCGTGGCCGGAAAGACCCATTGCCACGCCCAGCCCCGTGCCGCAGCGTCACCGAGCTTTCGACGCAATGCATCGGGCAACGCCACGAAACCCGCACCCGCCTTCACATCGCGTTCGTGCTGACGGCGCACGCGCACCAAATGGGCTTCCAGCGGACGCACCAACTGTTGCGGCACCATGCTGATCCGGTCCTTCTGTCCCTTACCCTCACGAATCACCAGTTCACGCCGCACCAGGTCAAGGTCCTTCACGCGCAACTGACAGCACTCCAGCAATCGCATGCCGCTGCCATACAATAATTTGGCCATCAGCTGCGGTGTCCCGGAGAGCTCAGCCAGCACCTCCTCCACCTCCGCGCGTGTCAGTACCACCGGCAGCCGCACCGGACGCTTGGCGTGAAGGTGATCCATCGGCAATGCCATCGGCGTCTCCAGGACCTCCCGGTACAGGAACAACAGCGCCGCCAACGCCTGATTCTGTGTGCTGGCCGCCACTCTGCCATCACGCGCCAGATGCGTCAGGAAGTCCCGCACATGCGGCACACCCAGGTCGCGCGGATGCTTGCCACGGAAGTAGCGCACGTAGCGACGCACCCACATGGAGTACGCTTCGTCCGTACGCGGGCTGTAGTGCTTCGCTCGAATCCGGTCCCGCAACACCCCCAATAGAGTTGGTCTCGATGACATAGCCCGCACAATGCGAGCCGCCAGCTCAAGATGTGTCATCGCGCCATTGCCGCCCCGTTCCAACCATTGCCCACCACCGCCCCCGGCAGGACATTTCCCACATCCCGCCTCCAACACCGCGTCCCATGAAACTCACCGCCCTCCTCGCCGTCGCCATGTGCGCCGCTCCGCTCCACGCCCAATCCCCACTCGGCGATTGGCCGCAACACTCGCGCGAACGCCCGCATCCACCCATCCAGACACCCGGACCCGTCGCCCCCGTCAAGGCGCCGGCCGATGCCGTGGTCCTGTTCGACGGCACTTCGTTGGCCAAATGGATGCAAAGCGACAGCACCCCCGCCAAATGGCGCATCGTGGACGGCGCGTTTGAAGTGGTGCCGAAAACCGGCACACTCACCACGCGCGAAGGCTTTGGCGATGTGCACCTGCACATCGAGTGGATGGCACCGAAACCGGCCGTGGGCAAAGACCAGGATCGCGGCAACAGCGGCGTGTTCTTTGGCGGCGGTCGCTACGAAATACAAATCCTCGATTCCTACGACAACGTCACCTACGCCGATGGACAGGCCGCCGCGGTATACGGTCAGTATCCACCACTGGTCAATGCCAGTCGCCCGCCCGGTGAATGGCAAAGCTACGACATCGTCTACCATCGACCGCGTTTCAATGCCGCGGGCACGCTGCTGTCACCCGCCCGCTTCTCCGTCACCCACAACGGCGTCGAGGTGCAGAAAGACGTGAAGCTCGTGGGCCCCACCGCCAACGGTTCGCGACCGCCCTACGAAGCGCACCCCGATCGTTTGCCCATCTCGCTGCAGGATCACGGACACCCCGTCCGCTTCCGCAACGTCTGGCTGCACAACCTCGAGTGACGACAATGCGCACCACCACGCGACGTTCGCTCATCGTACTCGGCATGCTGGGCGCGCTCACCACCGCCGCCCATGCGCAGTCCGTACAGTATCGCTCACCCGCCGGCATTGAGTACCGCGCCCAGGCCGACACGGGTCCGGTCGCCCGCGCGCAGGCGGCACTCGACGCCGACCCGCGCAACGTGCAACGCATCATTGCCCTGGGCGTCGCGCAGTCCGGCGCGCGACAGTTCCGTGAAGCCATTGCCACCTTCACGCGCGGACTCGCCATCGCGCCCAACGACGCCATGCTCTACCGGTGGCGCGGCCACCGCTACATCTCGGTGCGCGAGTTCGACAAGGCCCAAGCCGATCTCACCCGCGGCTACCAACTCGACAGCACCAACTACGGCATCCTGTTTCACACCGGCGTGCTACGATTCATCAAGGGCGACTTCGCCGGCGCTGCCACCATGTTCGCCAAAGCCCAACCGCGCGCACCCGATGGCGGTGAACTGGCCGGCAGCACCGACTGGTTGTGGATGTCACTGTCGCGCGTCGGAAAAACCGACCAGGCAAACGCCATGCTCGCGCGTCACCCCGATTCGCTGCCCACCACACCGGGCTACGCCTACGTGTCGCGACTCAAGCTGTATCGCGGCGTGCTCACTCCGGAAACGCTGTTCGCACCGTCCGATACCGCCGACGTGCAGGTGGCCACCCTCAGCTACGGGCTCGGCAGTTGGTACCTCGTGCACGGCGACACCACCAAGGCCAAGGCGGCCTTCCAGCGCGCCGTGAAGTCGGGCGGCTGGCCCGGCTTCGGATTTATCGTTTCCGAAGCGGAGTTGGCGCGAATGTCAAGGTAGGTGTTTGAGTCGTCAATCGGGTAGATTGAAGGACTCTCACACGGGTGACTACGCATGAAGGAATTTGAATTCGACGCCGAAGGACGCCACTACACCTGCACGGTCGTGGAGCGCAAAGGCGCCAGCGCCTCGTCGTGGTGGTGGTTCTCGGTCTCCGGCGATATGCAGAATTACGCGCCCTTCATGACCGCCAACAGCGACACGCGGGCCTCGGTGCAGGAGCGCGTGCTGCAGTACTACAACAACCGGCTGTTCCAGCTGTCGCAGCCCACGCAGCGCGGATCACACTGGGCCAAGCGCAACGTCCCGGCGGCGCAGCCCGCCCAGCCGACCCCCGAAGTCACGCCCGCCGTCTAACTCAACAGCTGCGCGAAGCGTGGTAAATCCACGTTTCCGCCGCTGACTATCACACCCACGCGCGCGCCTCGCAGCGACGCGCCGGCGTCGCAGACGGCCGCCAGCCCCAGGCAACCCGTGGGCTCGACAATGAGCTTCATGCGTTCGGCAAAGAAGCGCATGGCGTCCACCAGCTGCGCGTCGGTCACGGTCACGATGTCGTCCACGTCACGGCGAATGATCGTGAACGTCATGGGACTCAACGCCTGCGTCTGCGCCCCGTCGGCAATGGTCTTCGGTGTATCGATGCGCACAATGGCCCCGCTGCGAAACGACTGCTGCGCATCGTTGCCGGCCTCAGGTTCCACACCAATCACCTTGCACTGCGGCGACCGCGCCCGCGCTGACAATGCGCTGCCACTCAACAGTCCGCCCCCACCGGTGCACACGAACAGGTAGTCCAGCTCGCCCACCTCTTCAAACAGCTCCAGCGCCGCCGTCCCCTGCCCGGCAATCACATCGGCATGGTCGAATGGTGGGATCAGCGTCATGCCCCGCGCTGCCGCCAGCTCACGCGTGAGTGCTTCGCGATCCTGCGTGAAGCGGTCGAACAGGATCACCTCGCCACCGTACCCGCGGGTGGCGTCAATCTTGGCCTGCGGTGCGTCCAGTGGCATCAGAATCACTGAGGGCATCCCCAGCAACTGGGCCGACAGGGCGATGGCCTGCGCGTGATTGCCGGACGAAAACGCAATCACCCCCGCCGCGCGCTGCGCCGCATCAAACTGCGACAGCGCATTGAACGCGCCGCGAAACTTGAAGGCGCCCATACGCTGGAAGTTCTCGCACTTGAAGAACACGGACGCGTTGAGGCGCCGATCGAGCGTGGCCGAGCGCAGCACGGGCGTGTGATGGGCATGGCCGTCAATGCGTGACGCGGCGGCCACGACATCGGCGTAGGTAGGCAGAGTGTTCATGGGCGAATCGGAGGGATCGGGCAGGTCAGTCCGTCCAATATATCCCGCCCGCACCTCGCTGCCGAACTCGCCCGGCGCAGCCTCAGTGCGGTCCGTCCGACGCCGGAATGGCCGCAAACAGTTCGCCTACCCGCCCCCACCCACCATCCAGTCGCCATGCCACATGTCCGCGTGCGTCGGTCGCCATCACCGCGCTCATGTGCTCGATATCACCCGTCCGTTCATCCCGGCGCCGCTGCACGCCAAGCGCATCCAGCACACGGGTCACCGACTCGACGCTCCCCGACAGCACACGATCGGCCGGACCCAGCTCCCAGGCCGACGCAATCATGGACAGGTGCTCGGGCGTGTCGCGCCACGGGTCCAGCGTAATCACCACCACCGGCACGTCCGCGCGATTGACTGCTACGCGCGCCGCGCGCACGTCGTGCACCACCACCGGACACACAGTGGCGCAGTGGCCAAAGGCAAACGTGAGAATCACCGGCGTGCCGCGGAAGTCGGCCAACGACGTGCGCCGGCCGTGCTGGTCAATCAACTCGTGCGACGTGACATCGATATCCACCGCCATTGGCATGCCGGACTGGGAGACAATAGCAGTCTGACCCAGTCCGGCCACGAACGCGACATGCGCTCCGGTCTTCACCACGCCAAGCACGATGGCGAACGCCAACCCCAGCATCACCGGTCGCCACCGCCAGTCGGCAAACATCCGTCGCACGTCATCGCGCAGCGCTCGGCCCCACACCGCCAGCAACACACCCAGCATGCCCAACGGCTCACCAATCAACACGATCCATCCGCCGGCATCGGGCAACCCGCCGGGCATTGATCCGAAGCAGACAGCCCGCGTGCGCAACAGCCACTCGGGCTCCACCGCACCAGCCGGCCAGAGCGCCAGCGCCCACCACGCGGCCGTGATCACCACGATCGACAGCAGCGCAATGGACGCGACCCCTGGCCGAGCCGGCCATCGGTTGATCATCCAATCTTCCACAGGAACGTGAGCAGCTTCCAGTTGGCGAAGTAGTACAGGATGAACGCCACCAGGAAGACACCCACCAGCACCAGCGTGCCCGGTGTCGCGCCAAAAATGCCGCGGGACGGCGCGTGCAACGCCTCGTTCAACTCGTCAACGTTCGCCACATGCACCGGCGGGTTGGTGAGTCCGGGCGGAATGCCCACGATGTCCGGTCCGCGTGGCATGTCGCCCACGGGTTTGCCAAAGAACACCGACACCACGGCAATCGCGATGAACGACAGCGCGCCCGTCACCGCAATGATGCCGCCGATGCCCATCATCGCCAGGAACAAGTCAACCGCCGGATTGAACTGCACGTCATACGGCGCCTGTGAGAACGAAATGTCCCAGTGACGACGCGGCACGCCAAAGCTGCCGGCAAACGTCATCCCCATCACCAGCAGCAGCAGCCCGCCGGCAAACAGGTATGGCTGGATCTTGGCCAGCTTCCAGAACGCCACCTTCTTGCGGAAGATGAGCGGCAGCAGATAGTACGTGGCACCCATGAACGCGAGCGCGGTGCCACTCACCACCGTGGAGTGGAAGTGCCCCGGAATGCGCAGCGTGTTGTGGGCGATGATGTTGATCTGCTCGGTGCCCAGCGTCACGCCGGTAATGCCACCGACAAACCCGAATACCACCACCGACAACACCAGCGACGAGAAGCCGGGATCACCCCAGGGCGCGTGACGCAACCACCCGAACAATCCGTCATTGTATCCGCGCAACCGCATCCCCAGTTCCATACCGGCAGGCACGGTGAATCCGTGCACCATCGAAGCCAGTACCGCCATGTACATGAAGTACGACGTGTTCACAATCTTCCACGCCGAACTGAACCCGGGGTCCACCAACAGATGGTGCGCCGAGGCCATGGAGATGAACATGATGTACAGCACGAAGGCCGAACGACTCACTTTTTCGTTCAACACCACCGATCCCACGGTAAGGGCGCCCAGCATGTACCAGATGGCCACCATCGCCGCCACGTTGATCTGCTGCGACGAGTGACCCAGCGCCCACCACAACAGCCGATAGAGCTGCGGGTCAACTTCGGGAATCAGCCCCACCGACCAGAGAAACGTGGGAACGTACACCATCGCGCCGTGCACCAGCGTGATCACGGCAATGATGGCCGCCGTCACCGCACCATACACCACCAAAGGCACCGATCCCACATAGGTCTTCTCGCGTTTGGCGATCACCAGCGTGGCAAAGAACTGGCACGTCACCAGCAACGCGCCCACCGCAAAGAAGATCACACCCAGATAGAACAGCGGATGCGCCTTGAGCGGCGGATACGAAGTGAACAGCACGTCGGCGCGCCCGCTCCACTGCGCCCATTCCACAATCAGCGTGCCCAGCAGCATCAATCCGAAGTTGAACCAGCCGAAGCGTGGGGCCGCGGGTCGGGCATTGAGCAACACGGTACTGGCAAACCACAGCACCGCCATCTCGAAGTAGATGATGAAGAAGATCAGCATGTTCATGCCGTGCACGCCCAGCAGGCGGTAGTACCACACCGCCGGCAGCAGGTGCACGGCCTGCCAGCGCGTCAGCACCAGCAGCAGTGCGGCAATGGTGCCCACCAGCAATGACACAACGGCCACCACCGCATTCACCTTGATCAGCCGTTCCGCCGAGAGGTGAATGGTGCGACCCGTCGCAGGACACGTCCGCGACACCGACACCGAAAGCGCGCTCATGGCTGATCCCCCGACTTCACGGCGGCGTGGCTGTTGTCGGCCACCGGTTTGCCGGTTTCATCCACCACGATGACGCGACCCACCATCGTGTGATGACCGATGCCGCAGAACTCGTTGCAGATGATGCGGAAATCGCCGGAGGCGGTGGGCGTCACGCGCAGCGCGTAGTCGTAGCCCGGCACGATCTGGAAGTTCACGTTCACCGGAAACAGCGAGAATCCGTGGTTCACGTCCAGCGACGAGAGATGCAGCATGTACTCCTTGCCGCGCTCGAGCTGGAGAATCGGATACCACTGGAACGTCAGCCCCACGAGATACACGTCTGATCCCGGCGGCGCCTGCACAATCGGCACTCCGCGATCTTCCGCCACCTTGTACTGCTTCGCGAAGGCCAGCGTGCGTGCGTAATACGTCTTCGGGTCAACGCGCCGACGCACACCCGACGGATTCTGTCCGCCGCGGAAGTGCCACAGTGGCATCATGGCGAACAGCACCATGCACCAGGCGAAGGCAATCGCCACCCACACCTTCTCGGCTTTGTGCGCGGGCCTCCACCAGATGCCCGGTACCGGATCAAGGCCGGTATGAACCTTGGTGAGCATCGGGTCCTCTTAGGGTAGGGTGGCTTGCGGCATGGAGAAGATCTCCCAGGTGCCCCAGCCGGTATAAACCACCAGCATGATCACCATGCCGACGGCCAGCAGCAGAAAGACATTGTCGAACAGACGTTGTCCGAGTGGCGGGCGCTCGAGCGGATCCTCGGGCGGGCGGGACGGAGTGGACATGCAGATCCTCCTTCGTAGGTGGATGGGATCGCTCAGATGCTTCGTGTCGCAGGGTCCTTCTTCAGCAGGTCAGCTACCGTGGTCTGACCGAAAAACGTTTCAACGTCCGACGCCACGCGCGACCACCGATGGTGCGCGAGACACGGGTGGGCGTCACCACAGGTGGCGCGGCCCAACAGGCAACGGCGTTCCCCCGCAGGCTGGAACGGACCCACCACGCGCGAGAGCACCAATTCCCGCGGCGAGTCGACCAGTTGGAATCCGCCGTGACGGCCACGCACCGAGCGCAGCACGCCCGCGCGGGTCAGGGCGTGCATGGTTTTCGAGAGGTAGTTGCGCGGACACGCCAGCGAGGCGGCGACGTCGTCCACCCGCACCGGGACCTCGGCCCCATGTTCGGCGATGTACAGCACGGCGCGCAGCGCATTTTGGGCGGTACTGTTGAGAAACACTGACAGGGGCTAAGTTGAGTTAAACTGGCTAACATCATGAGCATGGTGTATTTTATGCTAAACGTCAATATGCACTTTCTCAAACGCCCGCTCCGTCGCCTCCTCGCCAGCCTCGAGGCCGCCCTCACCCGGATGTTCGGGTGGGAATGGAACCCCATGCATCAGGCCGGTACGGTATCCGTCCTCATGCTGCTGGTGCTCCTCGCCACGGGGCTGTACCTGGTCCTCTTCTATAGGGTCGGTGCGCCGGCAGCGTCGGTGGCGCGCATCGCCGCCGATCCCTGGCTGGGCGCGTGGATTCGCACCCTGCACCGGTACGCGACCGACGTCTTCCTGATCGCGGCCGTGCTCCACGCCCTGCGCATCTTTGCCCAGGATCGCAGCTGGGGCCCTCGCACAATTGCCTGGATCTCGGGGCTCGCGCTGTTTGGCGCCGGGATGGTGTTGGCCTGGACGGGGTTCGTCATGGTCTGGGATACGTTCGGCGAACGCCTCGCGCGCGAAGGCGGTCGACTGCTGGACGTGCTGCCAATTTTTTCCGAGCCGCTCAGCCGCATCTTTGCCGGCGATGGTCCGGTGCCGAACGCGTTCTTCTTCGTCAATCTGTTCATCCATATCGCGCTCCCGTTGGGATTGGGTGTTGCGCTCTGGTTGCATGTCTCACGACTGGCGCGCCCGGTATTGCTCCCTCCCAAGCGCCTGCAGTGGGGCATTGTGGGTGTGTTGACGGTGGCTTCGGTTTTTGCACCCGCTCCGCTGGGGCCTGCGGCCAATCCGCTGCACCTCGCCATCGACACGCCAACCGATGTCATCGTGGCGTGGTGGCTACCGCTGTCCGAACGACTGTCGCCGGGGATGGCGTGGAGTGTGGGGTTCGTAGTCCTGATGGTGGCGCTGGCGGTGCCGCGACTGACCCAGCGACCGCGCACCAACAGTTGGGCACCCAGCACGGTTGACCCGAGACTCTGCACGGGCTGCAACCAGTGTCCGCAGGACTGCCCGTGGGAAGCCATCACCATGGTCGCGCGCGACGATGATCGCCCGACGCTTGTGGCGCGCGTCGATCCGTCGCTCTGCGTCAGTTGCGGCATCTGCGCCGGATCATGCGCGCCCATGGGCGTAGGTCCCCCCGGACGCAGTGGCCGAGACCAGCTGAACGCGCTGCGAACGGTCACCTTCCCTTCGCTTGCCAGCGCATCGGAACCGCCCACCATCGCCGTGGCCTGCGCACAAGCACCGGTCGCGCACCTCGACGCCCTGCGCGCACGCGGCGCGCACGTGCATATGGTCACCTGTGTCGGTAACCTGCATTCGTCCGTCATCGAACTCTTCGTGCGCAACGGGGCACCCGGAGTCATCGTGTTCGCGTGCCCACCACGCGATTGCGTCGGACGCGAAGGCCCCAAGTGGTTACATGAACGGTTGTTCAATGATCGGGAAGCCGAACTTCAACCGCGCGTGGACCGACGCCGGGTGCGCATGTCCACCATCGCACCAGGTAACCTCTCGGGCACCGTCACGGCCTTCGAACAGTTCGGTCGCGACCTGTCCGCGCTCGCGCCCATTGAACCGGAACAGAATCTCGACATCGACCTGCTCTGCGAGCCGGTTCCCTTGGAGGAGTCCGCGTCGTGAACGCCACTCGCCTTCTGACATCTGGAGTGGCTGCCGTCGTCGGCACGGCGCTTCTGGCGTATCTCTCGGCGGCTCCTGTTCCCTATCACGCGCCGGAGTCGGCGCGCCTCCGACTTTCGTGGAGTGCGCGCCCGGAGCGAATTGAGGTCTGCCACACGCTCTCCGACGAAGAACTGGCCCGACTCGCCGAGCACATGCGACAACGTGTGTCGTGTGAAGGGGTGTTTGCCACCTACACGCTGCGTATTGGCGTGGATGGACGGGTGATCGGCGAATCCGTGGTTCGCGGTGCGGGAATGCGGAACGACCGACCGCTGTATCTGCTGCGCGACTACACGGTGCCGCCCGGGACGCATCGTTTCCAGGTGTCGCTGACTCGACGGGAAAAAACCGACGACGACGCGGCCGCGTTTGCCAAGGCCGTCGTGCCTGAGGTGGACACCGGCCTGTACGCCGGGCGAGCGCAGCGGGAAGCCACCGAACACTCGCGACGCGCCCGCGCGGCCATTCCGGCCAGCCTGACACTGGACACGGTGTTTTCCCTGACACCGCAACACGTCGCGCTCGTCACCTTCAATGCCGAACGTCGAACTCTAGAACTTCACGCGGAGTCGCCCAGGCGATGAACACCCAGTCGGACATGCGCGTACGGCGCTGGCTGCTGATATCGGCGGCGGCGGTCGTGCTCGCCGTCGCGATCGGCGGCATCACCCGGCTCACGGAAAGCGGCCTCTCCATCACTGAATGGCGACCCGTGTCCGGCGTCCTGCCACCCATGTCCAGCGCCGAGTGGAATGAGGCGTACACGGGCTATCTGGCCATTCCCGAAGCGCAGACGGTGCATCGCGGTATCACGCTGGGCCAGTTCCAGGCGCTGTTCTGGTGGGAATGGGTGCACCGGTTGCTGGCCCGTCTGGTGGGATTGGTGCTGGCATTGCCGTATTTCGTGCTGCTGGCGCGGGGCCACATTCGCCCGGCCCAGCGCGGGCGGCTGCTGCTGCTCCCCATTCTCGCGGCCGCCCAGGGCGCCCTGGGGTGGTACATGGTGAAGAGCGGACTTGAGGTCCGCACCGATGTGAGTCCCTATCGACTCACCGCGCACCTCGGCATGGCGCTCATCATTTACGTGGTGTGTGTATGGACCGCGATGGATCTGGGGGTGCGGCGTTCCACCCGTGATCGCACGCCCATCGCCTTGCATCGATGGATCGTGATCGGGCTGGTGCTGACCACTGTCACCGTGCTGTCCGGCGGGTTCGTCGCGGGTCTCGATGCGGGAAAGATTTTCAACACGTTCCCGCTGATGGGCGGACAGATCGTGCCGCCCGGTTACTGGGGATCCGGCTCGTTGTTGCGCAATGCGTTTGAGAATCCCGTGGCCGCGCAATTTCACCATCGCGTACTGGCAGTGAGCACGGCCACCCTGCTGCTCATCATCGCCGCAATCGCCCGACGGACGTCGGTGTCCCCACGGTTGCAGCAGGCCACCAATGCCGCGGGACTGGTCGTGCTGCTGCAAATTGCATTGGGAATCACCACGCTGCTGCTCAGTGTACCTGTCGCTGTGGGCGTCCTGCATCAAGTCACGGCGCTCGCAGTCCTGACCACCATGTTGGTTGCCACCCACCGCGCATGAAGTTCACCACCATCATCGAACCGTTCCGCATCAAGACGGTCGAACCCATTCGGCAAACCACCGACGCGCAGCGTGCCGCGGCCATTCGCGCCGCACACTACAACGTCTTCCAGTTGAACGCCGAGGACGTGCTCATCGACCTGCTGACCGATTCGGGCACCGGAGCCATGTCGGTGTACCAGTGGGCCGGCATGATGAAGGGCGACGAATCATATGCGGGCGGTCGCTCCTTTCACGCCTTCGTGAAATCGGTCACCGAGATCACCGGCTTCCGGCATGTGATCCCCACGCACCAGGGCCGCGCCGCCGAGCATATCATTACACGCGCCATGCTGGGGCATGGCTCGATCGTGCCCAACAACACGCACTTCGATACCACACGGGCCAACGTCGAACACTGCGGTGCCGCGGCGCTCAATCTGCCCATTCATGAAGGGCATGAACCGCAAACCATCCATCCGTTCAAGGGGAACATGGATGTGGCGGCGCTGGAACGGGTGCTGCACGACAATCCGGGCAACGTGCCGCTGGTGATGATCACGGTCACCAACAACTCCGAAGGCGGGCAACCGGTGAGCATGGAGAACATCCGTCGCACGTCGGAGATATGCCGTCGCTACGGCGTGCCGTTTTTCATCGATGCCTGTCGCTTCGCCGAAAATGCCTGGTTCATCAAGACCCGTGAACCCGGCTACGCCGACAAATCGCCGCTGGAAATTGCGCAGGAGATGTTCCGCCTCGCCGATGGCTGCACCATGAGCGCCAAGAAGGACGGCATGGCCAACATCGGCGGATTTCTCGCCATGAATGACGATGCGCTGGCGCTCACCTGCCGCAATTCACTCATCCTCACCGAGGGGTTTCCCACCTACGGCGGACTGGCCGGGTACGATCTGGAAGCCATCGCCGTCGGGTTGTACGAGGCGCTCGACCCGGATTATCTGCACTACCGCATTCGGTCGGTGGAATATCTGGCCGAGAAGATGATTGCGGCGGGAATTCCCATTGTGCGCCCGGCGGGCGGCCACGCGCTGTACCTGGATGCCAAGAGCTGGCTCCCGCACATCCCGCAACACGAGTTCCCGGGATGGGCGCTGTCTGTCGCGCTCTATGTCGAGGGCGGTATCCGCGCCGCCGAGATCGGCTCGGTGATGTTCGGTCGTCAACCCGACGGCACCGAACGCGCCGCCGATCTCGAACTCGTACGCCTGGCATTCCCGCGGCGCGTGTATACGCAAAGCCACATGGACTATGTCGCTGAAGTGCTCCTCTATCTGAACAGCATCGCCCATGAGATCCGAGGCGTGCGCATCGTGGAGCAGCCGGCCGCACTCCGTCACTTCACCGCAAAGTTCGAACCTATGCCCCGCTAGGTGCGCGGAGCTGAATCCATAACGGGAGTGTCATCGTGTCACGCCATCGTAGCTGGGCTGAACCCTGGAAAATCAAAGTCGTCGAACCGATTCACATGACGACCGCCGCCGACCGCGACGTGCACATCCGCGAAGCCGGCTACAACACCTTCCTCCTCCGTTCGGCTGATGTCTACATCGACCTGCTGACTGACTCCGGCACCAACGCCATGTCGGATCGGCAGTGGGCCGGCATGATGATGGGCGATGAGGCCTATGCCGGATCGAGGAATTTCTACGCGCTTGAGGAGGCGGTGCGATCGCACTACGGATTTCCCGAGCTCATTCCCACGCATCAGGGGCGTGGCGCCGAGAACATCCTGTCCAAGATCCTCATCAAGCCCGGCGACCATGTGCCGGGCAACATGTACTTCACCACCACGCGACTGCATCAGGAACTGGCGGGTGCCACGTTTCACGACGTGATCATCGATGCCGCGCATGACCCATCGTCGGACCATCCCTTCAAGGGCGATGTCGACCTGGAGAAACTTGACGCCCTGGTTCGCGCCGTGGGGGCGGACCATGTGCCGTACATTTCGGTCGCCGCCACGGTGAATTTGGCGGGTGGACAGCCCATACAACTGTCCAACCTGCGCGCCGTGGCCGAATACTGTCATGAACGGGGGATCCTCGTCATTCTCGACGCCACGCGCGCCGTGGAGAACGCGTGGTTCATTCAGCAACGCGAACCCGGCATGCACGGCTATACGGTGGCCGCCATCCTCAAGATGATGTGCGAATACGCGGATGGCGCGACCATGTCCGGCAAGAAGGATTCGCTGGTGAACATCGGCGGGTGGCTGGGACTGCGCGACGCATCGCTTGCCGAAAAGGCGCGCGGCCTCGTGGTGGTCTATGAGGGGCTGCACACCTATGGCGGACTGGCCGGTCGCGACATGGAGGCCATGGCCATCGGCATCAGCGAGTCAGTGCAGGAAGACCATATCCGGAGCCGGATCGGCCAGGTGCACTACCTCGGCCAGCGGTTGATCGACGCCGGCGTTCCGGTCGTGCATCCGTTGGGCGGACACGCCGTGTTTCTCGATGCGGCGGCCATCCTGTCGCACCTGCCGCGCGAACAGTTTCCCGCTCAGGCCCTGGCAGCCGCACTCTATCTCGAATCCGGCGTGCGCTCGATGGAACGAGGCACTGTCTCCGCGGGTCGCGACTCGACAACCGGCGAAAATCGGTATCCGGCGCTTGAACTTGTTCGACTCACCATTCCACGTCGCGTCTACACGCAGGCGCACATGGACGTGGTGGCCGAAAGCGTGACCGAGGTGTTCAGCGCGCGGAGTTATGTCCGCGGACTGCGTTTCACGTATGAGCCCGAGCTGCTGCGCTTCTTCCAGGCCAGGTTCGATGTGGTCCCGGAGGTCGTGTAAGGTCCCCGCAAGAGATGCAAAATGGCCGAAAGTGAGTGGCTCCGGCGAGCCCAACTGGCCGGTCAGACGGGCGCGTCGGGCACTTCCTGCTTGACGTGACGCTCGCCATCTGCAAGTTGGGGAGTGAACGCTGGGGGAAACCCGTCGGCGCAGGCACCCCGGCATTGGATTGGTCACGCGCAACCAGGAGACGGAAGCATGCCGGACGCCCTGCTGTCAGTCGTGGAGTCGCACCCGTTCGTCGCCGGACTGGAACCGCGACACATCCAGAAGCTGGCCTCGATGGCTCGTGATATGTGCTTCGACACGGGCGTGGTGATCTTCCCCGAGGGCGATAGCGGTCGCGAGTTCTATCTGTTGGTCAAGGGCATGGTCGGCCTTGAGATCACGTCACACGGCGGGGTGCTGCGCGTGCAGACGCTGTACGCCGGCGATGAATTCGGCTGGTCGGCGGTATTGACCGGGAAAAGCAAGGTATTGCAGGCACGGGCACTCAGTCGCGCCGACGTGCTGGTGTTCGACGGCGTCGAATTGCTGGAAGCCTTCAAGGAAGACCCCGCGTTTGGCCTCGCCTTCACCATGCGCCTGCTTGGCGTGGTGTCCGAACGGCTCTCCGCGACGCGCGAGCAGTTGCTGGACTTCTACGCGCCGGAGTCGAAGCGCGCGGGGACGTAACGTCCCCGCGCGTCGCGCTACACCCGCTCCAGCATCCACCCCGGGAAGATCGCCAGCAGCAGCATGGCGACCAGACACAGCAGACTCGCGCCGCGCGCGAACACGCCGGCTGGTCGATCGCTGTACGCGACCGCCGAATCCGCCGTTGCCGCCGTCGCGTCCGCGCTCATGAACATCAGCTGGATCACGCGCAGGTAGAAGTAGATGCCCAGATAGCTGCCAATGAGACCGATTACGGCGTACGTGGTGTAGCCAGCCGCCAGAACGTTCTTGAAGATCAGGAACTTGGCCACGAAGCCCGGGAACGGCGGGATGCCTGCCAGGGAAAGCATCGCGATGGCGATCACGCTGGCAGCGAACGGATTGCGATGCCACAGCCCCTTGAGATTGTCCAGACGATCGCGCTCGGCGTCGTTGTCGCTGGCCGGCAGCGCCGTGAAGGCCAATGCGTTGAGCGTTCCGTACGCAACAACATAGAACAGCACCGCCTGGAACCGTCCCTCGCCATCACCAAGCAACGCATAGAACAGGTAGCCCGCGTGCGCGATGGACGAATAGGCAATCATGCGGCGGAACGACGGTTGACGCATCGCCGTCAGGTTGCCCCACACAATGGAGACCAGCGGGAAGATCGCCAGCAAATCAGCCACTGGTGAGACAACCGGCGCCGTTGCGAACAGTCGCACGATGGCCAGCAGCACACCCGCTTTGATGATCGTCGCCATGTACGCCGTGACCGTCACGCTGGCGCCTTCGTACGCATCCGGCGCCCAGGCGTGGAACGGCACGATCGCAGCCTTGAGGAAGAACGCCAGCAGGATCAGCACCACGGCCGCGCGCGACATGAGGTCGGTCGCACCCAACGCGGTGGCAAACGTCGAGATCTCCATGGAACCCGATCCACCGAACAACAGGGAGACGCCCATCAGGAACATCGCCGTCGCCGTGCCGCCAAGCACCAGATACTTGAGCGCCGATTCGGCACTCTCCGGGCGCCGAAAGGCCAGCACGATCAGTGCATATACCGGCAACGACATCAGCTCGAGACCCAGGAACATGATCAGGAAGCTGTCGGCCGAGATCAGCAGGCACACGCCGTACAGCGACGACAACAGCAAGGCCGGGAATTCGCCGCCGTCAAAATCGTCGCGCGACATCAGCAACACCGGCAACGCCAGCCCCAGCACGACGATCTTGGCCAGCAGCGTCTGTGGCGCAACCGAGAACTGTCCGGGGAACGGCGCCCCACTGAACCCGCTGGCATACATCGAGGCCGCAACGCCGGTGGCCGCGGCCACCGTCGCCACCGCCACCCACAACGCGAGTCGCGAATACTTCCCGACAATCTCGATCGCCAGCATCAGCACGATACCCAGCAGCAGCAGATGCTCGGGCAACATGGCGGAGAACGTGAGTTGACTGTTCATGGTGCACCCTCCGCCGCCGCGCCCGCCGGGAGTCGCGATGTCGTCACCAGCTGTTGGTAGACCTTGGCCGCGCCTTCGGAATTGCGCATGGCGCTATCAGGGAACAGACCCAACGCGAACACCGCAATCACCAGGATGCCAAGAATGGCCCGTTCGCGTCCGCTGAGATCGGACAGCGGTTGATGCGGAGCCTGCGCCGTTCCGTACAGAAACCCCAGCGCAAACCGCAGCATGTACAGTGCGCCGAGGACCACGCCGGTGACGGCCAGCGCGGCGAGAATCAGCGGGAATGCATTGCCGTTCACGTACAACGGCCACGCGGCCTTGAACGCGCCCAGCAGCACCAGGAACTCTCCCGTGAATCCACTGGTGGTGGGCAGGCCCACCGACGCCAGGGTGAGCACCATGAAGAACACCGAATACACCGGCAGCAGTCTGGCCAATCCACCATACGCCTTGAGATCGCGCGTATGGCAGCGCTCGTAGATCATGCCCACCATCAGGAACAGGCCGGCCGCCACCAGTCCATGACTGACCATCTGGATGATGGCGCCCTGGATGCCGATGATGTCCAGACTCAGCAGGCCCAGCATCACGTAACCCAGATGACTGATGGACGAGTACGCGATGATCTTCTTGATGTCGTTCTGCACCAGCGCCAGGCAGGCGCCATAAATGATGCTCACCACGGCGAGCGTCATGAGCGCTGGCGTGAACACGTGCGTGGCATCCGGAAAGAGCGGAAAGCCCAGCTTCATGAATCCGTAGGTGCCCATCTTCAGCATCACGCCGGCCAGGATCACCGATCCCGCCGTCGGCGCCTCCACGTGCGCATCGGGCAGCCACGTATGCAAGGGCACCATCGGGACCTTGATGGCAAACGACAGCACGAACGCACCTAACAGCAGCGTTTGGGTCTGCAACGGCAACCGCGCGGTGTACAGGTCGGCAAAGGCGAAGGAGATGACGCCCGACGTCTGCTGCAGCGAATACACCAGGTAGATCATCGCCGCCAGCATCAGGATGCTGCCGAAGGCCGTATACAGCACGAACTTGATGGTGGCGTAGATGCGTCGCTCACCGCCCCAGATGCCGATGAGCAGGAACATGGGGATCAGCATCGCTTCCCAGAACAGATAGAACAGGAAGAGATCCTGCGACACGAAGGTCCCCATCATCGCAAACTGAATCAGGAACACCATCGCGTAGAACAGCTTCACATCCTTCTGGATGGCACTGAACGCGCCGGCCACCACCAGGGGGCCCAGAAACGCGGTCAACAGCACCAGCAGCACGTTGAAGCCATCCAGTCCGATGTGATAGGACACGCCCCAGGCATCAATCCACAGGACACGGGTCTCGAACTGCAGCCCGGGTGCGGTGCTGGAGAAATGCATGTACAGCCACGCCGTCAGCGCCAACTGCACCACCATCATCGACAGCGTGAGCTGTCGCGTGACCTGCGGCTTGTCGGCGGGCACCAACATCAACATGCCAATGCCCAGCAGCGGCAGGAACAACACGAGATTGAGCATCGCGGACTCAGACATGGGCCCAGCTCCACAGCAGTGCGCTCACGATGCCGATCAGCACAAACAGGGCGTAAAGGTGAAGGCTGCCGCTCTGCACACGACTGAGGACACCGGCCGTGCGTTGTCCAAGCGCGGCCAACCCGTTCAGCGTCCCATCCAGCACGGTGCGATCACCAAACTTGAGGAACACGTTTTCGGACATCCAATAGAGCGGCTTCGCCAGCAAGCGATCGTAGAGCTCGTCGATGAAGTACTTGCCCGAGAGCAGACGGTGCGGGGCCGCAAACAGGCGCTGCAGACCTTCCGCGCGTGCGGCAGGACCACCAAACACGAATGCGGCACCGGCCAGGCCGGCAAGCGCCAACGCCACCGAGACATAGATCAGCGGCTGCTCGAGGTGATGCAATTCCTCGGCAACGACGGGGAGCGGCAATTGCGGCTCAAGGAAGTGCGCCAGCTTCAGCACGCCGCCAACCGCCGAGAGAATCGCCAGCACCACCAGCACCCCAGTCATCGAGACCGGTGACTCGTGGATATGATGCTCCACCTCATGATCCACCCGCGACGTGCCCAGGAATGTCAGCCACAACAGTCGGAACATGTAGAACGCGGTCATCAGCGCGGTGAGCGCCGCCACGCCCCACAACCAGGGAGAACCACCGGTGGGGCTCGCGTAGGCACATACCACAGGATCTCGTCCTTCGACCAGAACCCGGCCAGCGGCGGAATGCCGGCAATCGCCACGGTCGCCACGGCAAAGGTGCCAAAGGTCCAGGGAATCTTCCGGGCCAGGCCGCCCATCTTGCGCACGTCCTGTTCGCCCGACAGCGAGTGAATCACGCTGCCCGCGCCAAGGAACAGGCACGCCTTGAAGAACGCGTGCGTCACCACGTGGAAAATCGCCGCGCCGTACGCGCCCACGCCCAGCGCCAGGAACATGAAGCCCAGCTGCGAGATCGTGGAGTAGGCCAGCACCTTCTTGATGTCGGTCTGCACCAGCGCGATGGTGGCCGCGAAGAACGCCGTGGCCACGCCGATCACCGCAATCGTGCGAGGCCTCCGGCGCGTGCAGGTACACGCCCGACATGCGCGCCACGAGATACACGCCCGCAGTCACCATAGTGGCCGCGTGGATCAGCGCCGACACGGGCGTTGGACCCGCCATGGCATCGGGCAGCCACACGAACAGCGGAATCTGCGCCGACTTGCCAGTGGCGCCGATAAACAGCAGGATGCCGACCAGACTCGCCGAAACCACGGGCAACGTCGCGCCGTTGAAGGCGGCGTTGATCACGTCCATGTCCAGCGTGCCCAACGCCTGATACAGCAGGAACATGCCCAGCAGGAACCCGGCGTCACCAATGCGATTGGTGATGAAGGCTTTCTTGCCCGCGCGCGCATTGGCCGCGTCGTCGAACCAGAAGCCAATCAGCAGATAGGAGGCCAGCCCCACACCTTCCCACCCCACGAACAGCACCAGCATCGACCGGCCCAGCACCAGCAATAGCATGAAGAACAGGAAGAGATTCAGGTACGCAAAGAAGCGTCCGTAGCTCTTGTCCTCATGCATGTACCCCGTGGAGTACACGTGAATGGCCGTACCCACACCGGTGACGATCAGCGTCATCACGGCGCTGAGGCGGTCAAAGTAGAACGTGATATCGAACGACTGGCCGTCGATGAGCGCCCAGCGATACACGGGCTCCACGATTGGCGCGTAACCGCCCGTGCGCAGGTCGAAAAACGTCTTGATGGTCAGCAGGAACGCGGCCAACGGCAGGCCGCACGCCACCACGTTGACAAATCGCTTGCCCACCCGGTTGCCACCCAGCTCGGTGGCCAGCACGCCATTGAGCAGGAAGCCGACCAGTGGCAGCAGCGCGATGGCCGCCAATGCGTGTGAGAACATCGGTGTCATGGTCGCCTATCCCTTGAGATCGGTGTAGGCGTCCAGATCGAGGCTGCGCTTGCGGCGCACCAGCAGCAGGACAATGGGAATGGCGATGGCGATTTCGGCCGTGGCCACCACGAACGTCAGGAACACCAGCACACCGCCCGCCGCCACGGCACTCCGATGCAGGAAGGTGATGAGGCTCAGATTCACGCCGTTGAGCATCAGCTCCATGCACATCAGCATGATCAGCGCATTGCGGCGCACGATCACACCCAGCAGCCCCAGCGAGAACAGCGCGATGGACAGCCAGAGCAACGCCTGATGACTATCCATGCGACCTCCGGCTCACTTTCACCACGGCCAGCGCGGCCACAATGGCCGCCACCAGCAACACGGTGGTGAGTTCGAATGGCAGCCAGTAGTCGCGCAGGAACAGCGTGGAGAACTCGCCCATGCCGAACACGGCGCCATCGGGAACCGCCGGCAAAGCCGACGGGGACAGCGAGCGCCACACGCTGATGCCCAGCACACCCACCAGCATCGTGAATGCCAGCACGCCGGGGATCAGCAGGTTCGAGTACCGGCGGTTGCCCGGCGCTTCCCGCACTTCCAGCAGCATGATCACGTAGACCATGAACACCATCACGGCGCCCACATAGATGAGCACTTGGAAGGCGGCAATGAAGTGCACACCCAGCAAGCCGTAGATCGCGCCGAGCGACACCATGGTGGTGATCAGCGCCATCGCCACCCGCATGGGCTCCCGCAGGACCAGCATCAGGATCGCGCCCAGCAGTGCAAGACCGCCGAACAGCGCGAGGATCAGTGAGTCGAGGATACGTCGCCTCGCAGAATCGGGTCGCCGCCCTTGGGGGGATAGGGCTTGGCGACGTCGTGGTGAGGGTTCCAGGTGAGCATCTCGTCCATCGTCAGCCACATGTTGAAGCGGTCTGTCGACGGGAGCCCCGGCGTGGCGGGAACCATGCGAATGGCGTCTTCCGGACAGGCCTCAATGCACAGCCCGCAGAAGACACACCGCGAATAGTCAATCTCGAAGCGCACCGGGAACTTCGGGTGCGCCGGATCGTTGGCGTCGAATCCAGCCTCGATTTCAATGACCTTGGCCGGACATACGGTCGCGCACATGTTGCACGCAATGCACTGCGGCGAACCGTCAGGGCGCTGCGTGAGGATGTGCTTGCCGCGGTTGCGGGGCGCGTAGTCGGGGCGTTGTTCTTCCGGATAGTACGTGGTGAGCGCGCCTTTCCGCCCGGTTATCCAGCGCGCCATGTTGCGCAGGAAGATGCCCGTGGTAATGGAGAGACCGCGCAGGATCTCCGGCAGGTACGCCTTCTCCCACAACGTCATCGTGGGCTCGTTCCAGTATTGCTTGCGCGTGTGCGCCTTTGCGTTGTAGCGCAACTGCACGAGTCCGTCGGGAGGCTTCACGTTCGGCGCCGCGGGGCGTGTCGGAAGGTTCGCGCTCATGGCATGGTGCCCTGCGTGAGCCACACAATGACGGCCGTGACCGAGAGGTTGATCAGCGTCAGCGGCAACAGGAACTTCCACGCGAACATCAGCATCTGGTCATAGCGGAAGCGCGGCAGCGACCAGCGTATCTGGATCTGGAACACGCACATGAACGCCACCTTGGCCAGAAACACCGCCAGTTGCATCAGCACCACCAGGCCGTGGCTCATGGCCACCACGTGTCCGCCCGGAAAGGTGAAGCCGGCGTCATTCATGAACGGCAGATTGTACCCGCCCAGGAACAGCGTCGTGAACAACGCCGCCACAATGGCGATTTCGATGAACTCGGCGAACATGAACAGCCCCATCTTCATGGCGCTGTATTCGGTGTAGTAGCCCGACACGAGCTCCGATTCCGCTTCCGGCAGGTCGAACGGGATGCGCTTGTTCTCGGCGATCGCGGCGGTCAGGAACAGAATGGCCGCGAACGGTTGGTAGAACAGGCCCCACGCCGGCAGCACGCCCCAGATCATCCCCGACTGCTGCTGCACCATGCCGCGCAGATCCACCGTGCCGAAGATCAGGATCAATCCCAGCACGGTGAGTCCCATCACCAGCTCATACGAGATCATCTGCGAGCCGGCGCGCAAGCCGCCCAGCAAGGAGAACTTGTTGTCGGAACTCCACCCGGCCAGCATCGTGCCCAAGATGGTGAGTCCGCTGAACGCGAACACCACCAGCAAGCCGGCATTCAGGTTGGCGATCTGCATCGGATACGTGCGTCCGCCAAACCACGGCGCCAACGCCGGAATGATCTTGCCCGGATCGAGGATGCCGCCGAACGGGATGACCGCAAATACCAGCAACACCGGCGAGAACACGATGTACGGCGCCAGGGTGTAGGCCAGCTGGTCGTACGTGCGCGGCTTGAAGTCTTCCTTCAACAGCATTTTCATGCCGTCGGCCATGCCGTGGAACAGCCCCATCCACACCAGCTTGATCTTGGTGAACGGCACACGGATGTACGCGCGATTCGCCCCGATGCGATCCGCCATCACCGCCGCCTGCTTGCGTTCCACCCACGTCAGCAAACCGCCAAATCCCATCAGCACACCAATCGAGGCGCCCATGAAGATCGCGGCAATCACCAGATCGGGAAGCATTATCGCGCCCCCGCCAGATGGGCCGACGCCGAGAAGATGGCCTCGAACAGCGATTGGGCATCGGCCACGCCAGGCTGCTTCGCGAAGCACCGCTCAAACCCGGTGACCGTACCCGCAAAATTGGTGTAGTGCCCGTCACGCTCCGTTTGCACGCTGATCGGGATCAGCACATCGGCGCGGGCGTTTTCGGGCAGGGCATACGATGTCAGCAACACCACCTTCGCCGAGTCCGGAATCGCCGCGAACGGCGCGCCCTCGCCCCAGACAAACACCAGATCGGTGTCGGCCGGAATGGCCTGCCCGACATTGGCGGGCAGCACCGGATACATCGCCCGCGCGGCCGCACCATTGGGATTCTTGTCCGGCTTGATGAGGACGTCATCCTCGATCCGTTCGCCCGGCTGCGGCACGTGGTCGGCTTTCACGTAGCTCGTGAACGACGGCCCCAGGGCCGCATGGAATGCCGCGAGCTCCTCGTTGGAGCCCCAGCTCGACACCAGCGCCACTGCGCGCTTCGCAGACCCGATGAGATCGGCCGCGGCGCGAATGGCCGAATCCAGGTCCGCCGCGGCGCCGTTCACCATCGAACGGACCGCGCGCTCGCGCTCGAAGATCTTCGCCAGGTCGCGGGCCTTGTTGCACACCCAAGGACCGTTCACGGCCGGATTCTCCAGCGGCGTGATGCGATCGATGCGCGTGTTCAGGTGCGGATCAAGCGCCTGCAGCTTCCACTCCGGTTTGCGGTGCCAGATGTTGATGCTGCAGCCGCGCTCGCACCCCGGGCACACCGACGGCGTGGCCTTGAGATACCAGACCCGGGCATGATCGAGCAATTCGCGCGAGAGCAGCGCGCCCACCGGACAGATGTCGATCACGTTGTCCGAGTAGGCATCGTCATCGAAATTCACGTCGGCGGCCGGGCGAATCAGCGAGTGATCGCCGCGATTCTGCACGCCCAGCGCATGACTCTTGGAGATCTCGGCCGTGAACCGCACGCAGCGCGAGCACATGATGCAACGCTCGTTGTCCAGCATGATGCGCTCGGACAACGGGTAGAACTTGGTGGCGTGCGTTTTCGGATCGCGCGACAACGACGGCATGCCGTTGTACGCAAAGTGGTGATCCTGCAGCATGCACTCGCCCGACTTGTTGCAGATGCCGCAATCCACCGGATGATTGAGCGTGATGAACTGCATCGTGTCCTTCCGCAGTTCCTTCACCTTCTCGGAATCCGTGAGCACGCGCATGCCCTTGGTCACCGGCATGTTGCACGAGATGTCGAACCAGGCGCCACCCTCGGCTTCCACTTCCACCATGCAGATGCGGCAGTTCCCGGGCACGGACAGCTTCGGATGCCAGCAGAAGGACGGAATGTCGATTCCGGCGGCCACGGCAGCCTGCATCACCGTCTGGCCGGTCTCGGCCTGCACGGGCTCCCCGTTGATGAAGAACTCAATCATCGGTCAGCACCTCCAACCGGCCGTCGTACATCGAACGCTTGTGTTCGATGTAGTACTCGAACTCGTGTCGATACTTGTCGAGAATTCCCACGGTGGCATAGCCCGCTGCATCGCCGAGTCCGCAAATGGTGGTGCCGTCGTTGGCATTGGAGATCTGGTACAGGCGGTCGATATCCGACGGAGCCCCGCCCCCCTGCACGATGCGGGTGCTGATCTTCTCCAGCCAACCCATGCCCTCGCGACACGGCGTGCACTGTCCGCACGACTCGTGGTGGTAGAACCGCATCATCACCTGCAGCATGCGCACCATGCAGGTGCCTTCGGCCACGACAATCATGCCTTGCGAACCCACCTGCGATCCCGCGTCGACAAACGAGTGGTGGTCGTAGGTGAGCGGCATGATGTCGGCGGCCGTCAGCACCTTGGTGGAAATGCCGCCGGGAATGACGCACTTGAGCGCCTTGCCCCCCAGCATGCCGCCGCATTCATTCGCCAGGAATTCCGCGAACGGATAGCCGTATTCCACCTCGTACACACCCGGGGTGTTGATGTGACCGGACACCGACACCAGTGAGGTGCCGGGACTTTTGGGGGTGCCAATCGCCTTGAACGCCGCCGAACCGTTGTTCACGATGAACGGCACGTTGGCAATGGTCTCCACGTTGTTCACCACCGTGGGCTTCTGATACAGCCCCTGCACGGTCAGTCGCGGCGGGCGATTGCGCGGATAGCCCTTCTTGCCCTCCAGCGACGTCAGCATGGCCGATGCTTCGCCGCACACGTACGAGCCGGCGCCACGGTAAATCACCAGATCGCAGGAGAAATTGCTGCCCAGAATGTTCTCGCCAAACAGGCCGGCGGCGTACGCCTCTTCCAGTGCGTCCGCCAGACGGTGATACGCCAGGTCGAATTCGCCGCGAATATAGATGAACGAATGACGGCCCTGTAGCGCATAGGAGCCCAGGAGCATGCCCTCGAGCAACAGATGCGGCGTGTGCTCCAGCAGCCAGCGATCCTTGAACGTGCCGGGTTCGCCCTCGTCCGCATTCATGCACAGATAGTGCGGCTGGCCGTCGTTGAGCTTGATCACGCCCCACTTCCGTCCCGCCGGGAACGCAGCGCCACCATGACCCAGGATGCCCGACGCCAGAACTTCCTTGGTCACTTCCTCCGGTTGCATCTCGCGCAAGGCCTTCGCGATGGCCTGATAACCGCCACGCGCCTTGTAGTCCGCCAGCGTATGCGAGGTATCGGTCACCTCGAAATTCATGAACACCTTGCGGCCGGTCATTTCACGGGCTCCGCCGCCAGCGTGTCCAGCAGGGCGTCCACGGTGGACGTCTTCAGGTTTTCGTGATACGTGTCATTCACCATCATCATCGGCGCGGTGCCGCAGGACCCCAGGCATTCGGCGGTGGTGAGCGTGAAGCACCCGTCCGCCGTCGTCTGTCCCGGCACGATACCCAGCTTGGTCGTCAGATGGTCGAGAATCCGCTCGGCGCCGCGCATCGAGCACGACACATTGTGGCACACCTGCAGATGGTGGCGGCCGATGGGCTTGCGGCGCAGCATCGTGTAGAACGCCAGCACTTCCTCAATCTGGATGCGCGGCACGCCCAGATACTCGGTGAGTTCGGCGATATCGCTGTCGGCCACATAGCCGCGGTCTTCCTGGATACGCCGCACACAGGGAATCACCAGCGATGACTCGAAGCCCGGTGGATAGCGCTTCTTCATCACTTCGAATTCGGGGATGAGGTGCTTCATCGATCGCACTCCCCGCCGATCATGTTGATCGAGCCGAAGGTCGCCACGACGTCCGCCAACTGACCGCCGTCGAGCATGCGATGCACGCCTCCCATATGCACGAAGCTGGGACTGCGCACATGCACCTTGTGCGGCACGCCACCGCCCGTACTCGATGTAGAACCCCAGCTCGCCGTTGGCCGCTTCATGCGCCAGATAGATGTCTCCCGCCGGCACCTGCGGACCTTCCATGACGAGCTTGAAATGGTTGATCAGTGACTCGATCTCCGAGTACACCAGCGTCTTGGGCGGGAAGATGCACCGCCGATCGTCCACGTTGATCGGACCGTCGGGGAGCATATCCATCAACTGACGAATCATGTGCACCGATTCGTCCATCTCGCGCATGCGCACGTAGTAGCGATCGTAGTTGTCGCCCTTGATGCCCACCGGCACCTCGAAATCCAGCTCGGCGTACGCCAGGTACGGCGTGTCCTTGCGCAGGTCGCGGGGCGCACCGGTGGAACGCAGGATCGGTCCCGTAAACCCCCAGTGCAGCGCGTCGGCGGTGCTCAGCACGCCGGTGTTCCGGGTACGGTCGATGAAGATACGATTGCGATCGATCAGGCCATGCACGCGGCCGATGAAGTCCTCGTACTGCGTGAGGATCTCCGCGAGACGCGTCAGCCAGCCGGCCGGCAGGTCTTCGGCCAGTCCGCCGATGCGGCTGTACGAGTACGTCACGCGGGCGCCCGTGAGCGCGGCGAGATGTTCGTACATGTAGTCGCGAATCGTCACCAGATACAGAAACGCCGTCATGGCCCCCAATTCCATCAGGGCCGCCGCCACGCAGGTGAGATGATCGCAGATGCGGGAATACTCGGAGAGCAACGTCCGCAGGTACTTGGTGCGCGGCGTGATCTCGATGCCCATCAGCCGCTCCACCGCGTCGCAATACGCGAAGCCGTTGATGAGGGCCGAGCAGTAGTTCAGCCGGTCACAGTACGGAATGAGATTGTGCCAGGTGTGATCCTCGCACTCTTTCTCGAATCCGCGGTGCAGGTAGCCGCAGTGCACATCGGTGCGCAGCACGCGTTCGCCGTCCAACTCGGCGACAATCTGGATCGTGCCGTGCGTGGCCGGATGCGAGGGGCCAAGGTTGACGATGACGGACCCGTCGCGCGAGTGCGACGTGATCGTGGTGCGAACCGGATTGGGAATGATGAGTTCAGCAGTCACCGTCTAGAACCGGTACGGGACGAGGGGCTGCTCGAACTGCTTGGGGTAGTCCTTGCGCAGCGGATGCCCTTCGAATCCCTCGTACAACAGGATCGGGCGCAGGTCGTCGTTGCCCTGGAACGTGATGCCATACATGTCGTGACACTCGCGTTCCATATAACCCGCCGAGCCGTACAACGGGCGCAGGGTGGGCACCTGCGGCGCCCCTTCCGGCACGCGGGTCTTGAGACACACCCGCACTTTGTGCGTGGTGGAGTAGAAATGGTGGACGACCTCAAAGCGCAACGCCTGATCGGGCCAGTCCACGGCCGTCACATCAAGGAACATGTCAAAGGCGTGGACCGACTTGAGGCGCTCCACCAGCGCGTAGAGACGATCGGGTTCGGTCTCGTGCACCAGGACGCCATGCGACACCGCCACTCGTCCACTCTGTTCCGAGAACTCCTGCTGCAACACGTCGAAAATGGGAGCGGGCACGGTCAGAACTTGTCGTTGAGAATTTTGTGCTGGCCGTTCGCGATCAGCTCCTGCAGCTTCATAATGCCGTCGATCACCATCTCGGGTCGCGGCGGACACCCGGGGATATAGATGTCCACGGGGATGATCTTGTCGATGCCGGGCAGCGAGGCATAGTTCTGGTAGAACCCGCCGCTGGTGGCGCACACCCCGAAGGCCATCACCCACTTCGGCTCGCACATCTGCTCGTACACTTTCCGCAGAATGGGCGCCTGCTTCTGGGTGACCGTGCCGACAATCATCAGCAGGTCGGCCTGCCGCGGCGAGAAGCGCGGCAGCGCGGCGCCGAATCGGTCGGTGTCGTATTGCGTCGACGCCACCGCCATGAATTCCATGGCGCAACAGGCGGTGACGAACGGATAGGGAAACAGGGAGAACTTCCGGGCCCATCCGACCAGCTCATCCTTCTTGGTCGTGAGGTACTCGAACGTTCCCGCCGGTTGATGCGGCACCGTGACAATAGGGAGGGGCTTCCCGTACATCAGCTACTCCGTGACTGCTTCCAGAAGCCGGGCTTTGTATACGTACAGCAGGCTCAGGACCAGCAGGAAGACAAAGAGGAAGAACGTGAACAACAGGAATCCGGTCAGCGGCTTCGCCCCCAAGGCCCAGATGAACAGGAACATGGTTTCGAGGTCAAACAGAATAAACATGATGGCCACGCCGTAGTACTTGATCGGCACAGCCTTCACGTTGACCGCATCGCTGACCATCACGCCGCACTCGAACGGCTCCAGCTTGATGGCGCTATTGTGCGGCTTGGGCCCCAGCAGCCGGTTGAGCCCCAGCACCAGGCCGACGAACGCGACGATCGCCACCATGTACAGCAGAAAGATGATGTAGGGATTCATCGCGGCCAGCGCTGACGTTCGTGGAGTTCAGGATTCGGTGCGGCAAACCCGGCAGGGTCACGATCACGTTTGTGAACGTGGGAGTGAACGTGCTGCAGGGCCTATGCTGCGTCAAGTCGTAACAGCGCAGCAACTTGACGGTTTCGATGGATGTCGCGTGGCGAAACGGCGCGACGTCAGGGAGACCGCTCGGTTTCGGGGGAAATCCCCGACGGACCACGGACCGCCTCGGCATACCATCGCCGCCGCCGCCGGCACGCATCCGACAATGATTGACAGTTACAACTAGTTTATTGACATTAGCAACTATATGACTACCCACCCCCTCCGCCACACCCGGGACCCCGCGCACGAACACCGCATCGCCCAGGTGCGGCAGTTCAACCGCTTCTACACGCGACACATCGGCGTTCTGCAGCGCGGCCACCTGGACACCGAGTTCTCGCTGGGTGAAGTGCGGGTGTTGTACGAACTGGCGCACCGCGGAACCGCTACCGCCGCCGAACTCGCCGCCGACTTGGACCTCGATGCCGGCTATCTGAGCCGGATGCTGCAAAGCTTCGGCCGCAAGCGACTGGTCGCCAGAAGACGTCACCCGAACGACGGACGTCGGCGTGTGCTCAGCCTGACGGCGGCGGGGCGCGCCACTTTTTCCACGCTCGACCGGGGCGCCATGGACAACGTCGCCCAACTGATCGATCACCTCGAACCCGACCAACGCGCCACGCTGGTGGCGGCCATGCAGACGATTGAGCAACTGCTGCGGCCCGACACGCAATCGCCGCCCGTGCTCCCATCCGCCGGGTCATCAAGTGTGCTGCGTCAACCGGAGCCCGGCGATCTGGGCTGGGTGCTGCACCGCCATGGCGCGCTCTACGCCCGCGAATACGGCTGGGATTGGCGTTTCGAAGGACTGGTCGCCGGCGTGTTGTCGACGTTTGTAGCCAACTACACGCCGTCGCGCGAACGCTGCTGGATCGCCGAGCGTGACGATGCCATCGTCGGGTCGGTGTTCATCGTGCAGGAGTCCGCCGCGGTGGCCCGACTGCGATTGCTGTACGTGGAACCGTCAGCACGGGGTGCCGGCGTTGGACGCGCGCTGGTGCGGGAGTGCATCCGCTTTGCGCGGCGCGTGGGCTATCAGCGCATCACGCTGTGGACCAACAGTGTGCTGGTCGCCGCGCGGCGCATCTATGAAGCCGAAGGGTTCGAGTTGAAGGAAACCGGACTGCACGATCACTTCGGCGTCGAACTGACCGGCGAGACCTGGGAGCTGGTGCTGTAGATCCGATCATGCCGGGGGTTTGGCGCGCAGCGCCTGCTCCAGCTCGCGCGCTGTCCACGGCGTTGTGCGGGACGCCGTGGCCAAACGGATCCGCGTGACCGTGGCCGTGGTAATGGGTGCCGCCTTGTTGCCCCACGACCGACGGACGTAGGTCGCGACGGCCGCCAGTTCCTCGTCCTTGAACGTTGGTCCCCACGTGGGCATTGCGCCGGTGAACGACTCGCCTTCGACTTCGATCTCGCCGACCAGGCCGTGCAGGATGATGCGAATCAGTCGCTCCTCGCTGCCCGTCACCCATTCGCTGCCCACCAACGGCGGGAACTGGCCCGGCAGTCCCAATCCTGACGCCTGATGGCAGGCAACACAGGTGGCCGCATAGATCCTGGCGCCGTCCGCCACCTGCGCCGGCAACACGCGGGCCGCCGGCATCACGGCCAGACACAAACCGGAAACGAGCCACCAGCCCTTCACGCTTACCGTTTGCGACATACCGCCGGATCGGATTTGACGTAGTACGGCTTGTAGTTGGCGGCCTTCGGGTCCATGCAGCCCTTCAGGTTGACGATCTCCACCTTGCGAAAATCAATCGGCGCCGTTTCGGCTTGCAGCGAGATGTAGCCCTCCGACAGCAGCATGCCCGCCACCAACACGCCGGGGTTTGTGTTGTTGGCCGAGCCACCGCCCATCTGCGGCTTGAAGTAGGTCAGTACGGTATCGCCGTTGACGATGTGCTTGATGACCGAATCGCCGAGGACCATGGCCTCCACCCGCACCCACTGATCACCGTCATAGGTGATCGAGTTGGCATTGATGCAGTGCGTGGTCACGAGTTTGTCGTTCATCACGATGTTGGTGCCGGGTGTGCAGAGATTGCCGTTGGTGCGCGTGCCCTGACCCAATCCGCCCAACAGCTGTACCTCCAGCGAAATGGGGAAGTCCTGCTTCAATCCCATGCTCGCCGCCGACTGCGAATGCACCATGATGCCATTGTTGCGAATGGCCCAGCTGTTGCCACCACCCGCCCCGGTCACCTGTTCGCCGACAAAACGATACTCCGCGGCCACGATGTAGTACGAAAAGGGCTTCTTGTAGAAGATGTGGCCGAACTCGCCCGTGAAGTCGGGCCACTGGTCGTAGCGCACCTTCAGCAGGCCGTCTTCCGCGCGGAAGGTATTGCGATAGTTCACACCCATCGGATAGCCCGCGAACTTGATGTCCCAGTCCTTGAGATCCTTGCCGTTGAACAACGGCATCCACTCCATGGACGCCGACGGCGGTGTGGTCGACTGTTTCGCATAGGCCGCGAGTTGGTCGGCATACGCCGATTCCAGGCGCATGATCGACACGGCACGCGCCAGATCCGGCGCGGCTTCGCGACTCGCCCACGCGGCGCGTAACACTGGCTGCACCTTCTCGCTCACCGCCGGCACGGCGCGAGTGCCGCGCACCGATTGCAGCAACACCGAAAAGCCCAGTGCGCGCTGGTTCGATTGCGCGCCGCGTGAAAGGTCGATGAAGTAATCCAGCTCCTGCACGCGCCGGCGATCGCCCACGTAGCGACGCCACGCAGCTTCCACGGGGCCGGCCGTACCGCCCGTATTGGCCGTCGGCTGCGGCGTCACCAGTGCATGCAGATGCGCGGCCGCGTCCAGGCCCGCGCGACCCTGCACGCTGGCGGCCTGACCCAGCAATCGCGCCCGCACGTCTTCGCTGAGTGTCGTGTCCAGCACCGCCGCACGCACCAGCGGCATCGAACCCTCCAGCATGCCACTCTCGGCCGACAACAGTTGCGCCACACCGGCGTGCTGGCCAACACCGAGGGCGTTCCATTTCGCCAGCATCGGGAGCATGCCCGCCTCAAGCCTGGTGTTGCCCACCAACGCGTTCACGATCTCTCCGCGCGTGGACGTGTTCACGCTGGCGACCAGCAGTTCTCTCGCGCCTTGCGGCACCACGCGATTGCGCACCATCTCGTCGGCCAACGACGGCATCTCTGCGGCCGATGCGTCCAACAGGGCGCGACGCAGCACCGTGGCAATGCGCGGACTGCCCTCCCACGGCGTTGGCGCGAAATAGGGACCGATGAACGACGGACGGGTGCCCCACCAATCACCGGCCCAGGCGACCTCGCGGAAGTACAATCGCGCCAGCGCCACCACCAGGTCACGCGACAACGGGCCGCCAGCCGTCGGTCCGGCTTGCTCGATCAGGGCAGACACCACCGCCGGATCGTGCATCTGTTGCAGTGCGCGCAGCGCCCCGGCGCGAACGGCCGGTGCAGTGCCCGTCAGCGCGTTCAATGTTACCGGCCCTGCCTGCAACGACACGAGCGCATTGACCGCGATATGCGCCACGGCGGAGTCTGCGCTGGCGGTCAGCGGAATGATCGACGCGGCCGCATCACGGGCGTTCAGACGCACCAGCGCGGCAATCGCCGCCAGTTGGACGGTGGCGTCGGCATCGGACAGGCTGCGCACGAACACCGCGCGATTGCCCGCGCCGAAATGCGACGGGTTGTCCACCAGCGCGCGGAGCGCGAGGGCCTTCACCGCGGAGTCTGCCGCGGCCTTCAGCAGCGTCGGCGTAGCACGGGCGCCCACCAGCTGCCGCAACGTGAACATGGCCGCCACGCGCGCATTCACCGGCAGCCGCCTGTCCAGGGTGGCGGCGCTGAGACTCGTCACCACACCGCCCTTCACGCCGCGTCTCAGAATTTCGCGCTGCGCCTGCAGGCGACGCTCGGCGCTTGGTCCGGTCAGCTCCTTCAGCAGCACGACGTCGGTCGCGGCCGACATCGTGATGGCACTGTTCGTCGCGCGACCCGCAGGACTCACGCGCACGACAAACCCCACCGAGTCGCCGCCATAGGTGTATTCGCCGCCGGCGAGACTGGCCACGAACATGTTGGATGCGCCATCCATGGCCATGTCCGCGGGATGCGGCACGGAGAGAAAGCGCTCCTGCTTCACGGAATAGCTGCCGCCGACCGGTGTGAGCGGATGACGGAAGATCTGGTTGAGCAGCCAGTCGGCGGTATACAGGTTGTCACCGAAGCCCGCCGGAAACCCGGGGGCGTTCACCCAGAGTCCGCCCGTGCCCGATCCTGAGCCATAGTCGGCCAGCGACCGCATATGCTCGCTGGAGAAATTCTTGTACAAAGTGGGATAACCCATGTTCGCGCCAGCCGGGAGGTAGTGCAGACGGATGTCCCAGCCGTCGCCATCATTGGTGTTGTCGCGCGTGAACACATGCAGCTGCGGATCGACCGCGAGGTCGTAGATGTTGCGCGTGCCCAGGGCATACAACTCCAGACCCGTCCCATCGGGGCGCACGCGCACCACGCCGCCACCGCGCCGCTCAATCGCCGTGCCATCCTTGCCAACGGCGTGGCGATAGCCGTAGTCGCCCACGGCGACATACAACCAGCCGTCGATGCCCATGGTGATGCCATTGGTGGTGTGGTCGGCGCCGCGGAAGTCCAGGCCGAAACCCAGCCCCGTGACAATGTCCTCCGACACATCGGCAATACCGTCACCCGTCGTGTCGCGATACGCCGTGAGATTGGGCGGATGCATCACGTACAACGTGCGTCCGTCAAAGGCCACACCGCGCGGACTGTCCATCTCCGCGAACACCGTGTAGCGATCAGCCACTCCGTCGTGATTGGCATCCACCAACCGTACCACACGTCCTTTTTCCCTTTGCGGCGGTGAGTGACAGGTTCGGATCGACGCAGACGAACACGGCGCCATCGACCGTGCCCGTGAGACACACCGGGTACATCGCCACGGGTGGCGCGGCGAACAACGTGGCCGTGAATCCCTCCGGCACCTTGACCTGATCCAACATGGCCCGCTCACGCGCCGCGTCATGTGGCACCGGTCCACTTCGGGCCAGCGGCTGCGCACCGATGACGGAAGGGATCGACAGCGTGGCGGCAACCAGCGAGATCGTGCGATGGACGAGGCGACCGACGGTCATGAGACGGGGCGTGACAGGTGGGTGAGCAACCATGGGCGATGGAATATGCTACTTCACGTCCAATGAATCGAACGGCCCGCGAAACATCAGCGCCCCGTACGCGCCGGCGAACAGCGCGAACGGCACGGCCAGCAGCCAGAGTGCCCGGGACCCCGCCAGCCCGGTTGCCGCACGAACGATCGTCAGTGCGCTGACGAAGTAGAGCGTTGCGTTGGCCGACACGACTGGCCGTCCGTAGATCCCGCCCAGCACTGCGGAGCGCGAATACCAGTTGAGCACCGCCACGCCGAGCCACGCCGCGGCGAGCAATTGCCCCAGCCACGCAGCTGCGGGTGGATCACCCGGAATCAGCGTCGGCAGGATGACGTCCGAGCCGAACAACAGGGCCAGACCGGTGAGCGCGAGGAATACCGCGCTGGCGCGCGAAATCATGGAAGAGATCATTGTGGACGGGACACCAGCCAGAGTCCGCCCAGACAGAGCGCCACGCCCGCCACACGCGTCGCGGAAAGCGGTTCACGGTAGGCCAGCACGCCAAGCGCCAGCAAGACCACTGCCACCGTCGCGTTGGCGGTCAACGACGCGTTGCTCAGTTGCCAGCCAGCACGATACGCCAGCAGGAATCCAATCTCCACCGCGACAATCCCCACACCTACCAGCACCGTGCTGCCATTCAAACCACGCCACGCCAACCCGAACGACACACCGCGCGCCATGAACGGAATCGTCGCCACGGTAGCCGTAATCGCCACGAGATATGCCGCCAGCGTCGCCACCACCGGGTTGGCATCACGGGGAATGGTGCGTTGGCCGATGTGGTAGATCAGGTTGCCGAATACCACCAGTACGATCGGTAGCCACGCCATGGGAGGTTCAGCGGAAAGAGAAGAGCGCGCCCTGCGAAACGCCGACGCATTACGCTCGGTAATCTACCGGCCGGCGCGACTTGTCGAGTCTTGGTGTACGGCTCTGTGCGCATCGGACAGATGGACGGGTTGCGAGCCGTGGCCCCGCAACTGGAAATCGGAATCGTACAACCCAATCTGGCATTCGGCATGAAGGAGCCGGATCGTCAGGCGTTCGCCCAGCGACCGCTGCGCGATCTGCAGACGCAATCGCATTTGCTGGAGGGCGAGGGTGCCGAATTGCGGCGGCCCGCGTGACGTCGAAGACATATTCCGTCGATCCGTTGGCGCACCCCACCGGAGCGGATCGGCTGCGAGGCAGCGTGGCGATGCTGGACGGCGGGCACACGCTGTTCACGAGTGTTGGCCATGTATTCGCCTATCTTTGCGCGCTCCTGACCATCGTCGGGCTGTTGATACGACTGCCCGCCAGATCAGTGTCTACACCGTGATGACCTGGCCGCGGTACGCCTCGTACGGCGGCTCCTCCACGTCCATCTCGGGCACCGCCGCCACCAGTTCGGCCCGGCGCCGGTTCATGTGCCGATCAATCTCCGCCACGCGTCGCCCCCGATCGACCAGCCGTTCCCGGTGACGTCGCAGGAAATACGCGATGGTCTCTACGCGCAACCGAATGGCGCCGGTCGGCTTGTTCTCGTCGATGTCCTTGAAACTGAAATATGGAGTCCCCGACTGTTCCACAATCTCCTCGACCACGGTGTAGATGGGCGCGTCGTGGCCGCACTTGAAGCTGGACAGCTCCAGCGCCACCAGATTGGGGTGACGCGCGGCATACTTCGCCGCCCACACCTTGCGATTGGTGTTCTCGCTGTACGAGTTCTTCCACGCGTCCTCAATGGACAACGCGCTGTGCATGGCACCGGTGCGCACCTCATCGCCGAACAGACGCTCCAGGATGTCCGGGTCGCGAGGCAACGATTCCGCCGTGAACACGGGAATCCCCAGTTTCTGGAATTCCTCCGGGATTTCGTGGCACACCCCCGGATCATGATGGTACGGCCGGGAGAGAAGCACCACGCCCACCTGATGTGTGCGTTGCAGGTGACGCAACACGTCGCGGGCCTGGTCGCGAATGCGCTGTTCCATGGCATTCAGATGATCCCACGCTACCGCGCAGGCGCGCGCGTTCTCGGCTGCGGACAGTCCCAGCGTGTCATGGAACTCCTGATACATCTGCCGGGCCAGCAGGGCCGGCTCCGTGAAGTTCAGGAACGTGTCCAGGTACCGGATGTGCCGTTCGGCGAACAGGTCGCTCTCTTTCGTGAAGGCCGCCTTCACCGCTTCCGGCGTCGTGGTTACCGTGGGACATGAGCGGCTGTCCACCACGCCGTCCAGGAACGTCGGCAGACTGTCGATCATCGGAAAGAAGATGAAATCGAGCGGACGTTCCATCGAGTGCTTCGCGTACAGCAGGTTGTGCACATGCGGGATGCCGATCTTGCTGGGAAAGCAGGGATCGATCGCGCCGCGCTTGGCCCCGGACTTGTACAGCTCATCGCTGGTGTAGTCGCTCCACACCAGGTTGCGCGACGGCACACCCAGTGACTCGAAGTAGGCCATGAACCACGGGCCCAGCGAATACATGTTGAGCGCGCGCGGCATGCCGATGCGCACCGCCGCGCGATGGCGCATGCGCGCGGTGCGTTCAAGGTCGGCGCGCCGACTGGGCCAGAAGCGTCGCGCGGCGGCGGGGAGCGGATCCGCGACGGACTCCACGCCGGCCGGCAGGAATGCCGCGCGCGCGGCGCGTTCCGCGAAGTTCGGGTTGGCATCACCAATGGAATCGATGCCGGCCTTGATCTCCTTCATGGACGCCAGGTCTTCCACCGTGCCCTTCTCGCACGTGGCGATGATCAGACGCTGTTCGCCGGGTTCCAACGGCACTTTCGACGCCGCGCGCGCCGCCGCCTGCGCCAATACCGTGCGCGCGATATCCTGCTGGTCGGGCGTCACGTCATTCGCCACCGGGACGCTGTCGGCACCGCCCGTGCGCACGTCAATGAACGTGCGCAGGCACTTGTTCTTGCAGAAATAGCAGCGCGTCGCCTCCGACCGCGTGCTACGGAATGCGATGGTCTGCACGCGGTCCAATCCGATGAACGTGGTGCGATGGCCGCGCTCCGTGTGCAACCGGTGCGCCTCCACGGCACAGCCGATGGCGCCCGCTTCACCGCAGAACTTATGCACGATGATCTCGGGCTGCTCCGGCAGTCCGGCAAATCGACTCTCGATGAAATCGACCTGCGCCTTCACGGCGGCCAGATTGTGCTGCGTGCCACCCTGCAACACGAACCGACGACCCAGCTTGGCGATATTGGGAATCTGCGACACGTACAGCCAGATGTTCTTGGGCAGCACGTCACACAGCGCCGCCATGATCTCGTTGGGTGCCCACCCCTGTCGCTGAAAGTCCACGATGTCGGATTGCATGAACACTGCACACCCGTACCCGAAGCTCGGCATCGATTCCGCGCTGAAGGCAATCTCGGCAAACTCCTTCACGGAGTAGCCGAATGTCTGCGCCGTGCTTTGCAGGAAGTACCCGTTGCCGGCCGAACACTGCGTGTTGAGCTTGAAGTCCTTCACCTGCCCGTTCTTCAGCACAATCAGCTTGATGTCCTGGCCACCCACGTCCACGATCACGTCCGTGTCGGGATAGAAATGCAGCCCGGCCTCGGTGTGCGCGACAGTCTCCACCAGCGCCACATCGGCGCGCAGCACGTCTTTCAGCACATCCTTGGCGTACCCGGTGGTGCCCACACCAAGCACCTCGATGGTCGCGCCCTGGTCTTCGATGGCACGCTGCAAATCGGCAACCACATCCATCGTGTCTTCAATGGGATTGCCTTTGGACAGGCGATACGACGTGGCCACCACCTGCTTGCGCTCGTCCAGCAACACCGCCTTGGTGCTGGTACTGCCGCCATCGATGCCGATGAATCCGCGCACCACCGCGTGCCGCGCCACTGGCGGTGTCACCCAGGGTGTCGGGGCATAGCGCCCGCAGAAGGACTCCAGCTCGTCGCGCGTCGACCACAATCCCTTCCCACCGGCCGCCTGCTTCTCGGCAACCCGACCCACGGTGAGATACCACGCGAGTTCGTCGACGCCACGGAAGACCCCGAGGTCCGGGGCGTCAACCAGTTCGGATTTCGCGAACTCCACCGCGCCAATGGCCGCGAAGTACTGCGCATCGGTGGGCACCAGCACCAGCGACTCCAGCGGCGCGTTCCGGTCGTACTCCACCCCGCGCTCGTCCCACAGCGCCTGCAGGTTGCGGCGCCAGCATTCCTGCAGTCCGGCGATGTAGCAGTTGGGACCGCCCAGCAGCAGCACCAGCGGGCGCAGCGTGTGACCGCGCGTGAGCACCGCGAGATTCTGCTGCACGATGGACTCGAACAGCGACGCCATCAGCTCGGGCGCTGGCACGCCCTGCTTCTGCAAGCCGTTGATGTCCGTCTCGGCAAAGACGCCGCACTTTCCGGCCACCGGGTGCAGCTTGAGCCCCGAATAGCCCATGTGGCACAACTCGGCGGCGGCAATGCCCAGCTTCGCCGTCACCTTGTCGATAACGGCGCCGGTACCGCCCGCGCATTTGTCATTCATCGACGGGCTTTTCTTCTTGCGACCCGTGGTTTCGTCGGTGTGAAACACAATGATCTTTGCGTCTTGTCCGCCCAGTTCCACCACGCTTTGCGCGTCGGGATACAGGCGCTCAACGGCAAGACTCACCGCGTTCACTTCCTGCACGAACTTGGCCCCGATGCGTCCGCCAATGGTGGCGCCGCCCGATCCGGTCACGAAGACGCGAAACGCATGCGTGGGCAGCTCCGGATAGCGCGCCTGGATGGCCTGCAGCATCTCGATGCACTTTTCCGGCTGCCGCGTTTCGTGACGCTGATAGTCCTTGGCGAGAATTTCGTCCGTGACCGGGTTGACCACCACGAACTTGACCGTGGTGCTGCCCACGTCCAGGCCGATCAGCAATCCCTGCGGATAGGATGGTGTCCCGGCGAACGGCGGCGCCGGCGCCATGCGGGGCACCCCCGGCGTTCGCGCCGGCTTGGGCGACGTGGCACGACTTTCCAGTTGCACCAGTTTGGGCACGGCCGTTGACGCACCGCTTCCACAGCCGCCGCCCGACGTCCCGCACGAACCGCTCACGCCACGACCGCGACGGCGACGGTGATGGAGGCCGCGCAGATGCCGGCCGCGCGCATCTGCGCCCCGACGTGCAGGGCGAAATTTGCGGCACGACCCACCACACCGGGATGATGCGGGACTTCCTGAAATGGGCGACGCAACTCCCGGCGCGTCGCCACATACTCACGCAGCTCGGCAAGAGAATATCCACTGTCCGCCACCGCGCGGCGGAACTCGTCCTTGCATTTTCCCTTGGCTTCCCCCAGCGCCATCTGCACACGACTGTGCGCATTGATATCACCCTCGCCCGACGTTTCGATCGGGATGTAGATCATATCCTTGAAGTGCGACGTCACCGCGGCCTGCGCACCGTCCGACTGCGTGCTTGGCATGCACCCGAACGGCTTGAGACTAAGCACCATGTGACACAAATCCTTGCTGCTGTAGTAGATGTTCTTGGCCACCTCCAGGTGACCCTCACCACCGCCGGCCCGACTGTTGTAGTACGGATGGCCCACGCGCTGCAATTCCGGCTGGTCCACCAGTTCGTGTGCGGAACCACCCAGCGCGCCGCGGAATCGCTCGTACTCGCGCGTCAGGAGTTTCTGCGCTAACGAGAATTTGTACAACGTCTTGCGCAAGGCGATGGTGCTGGCCACGCGAGCGCGCAGGCCAACGGCGGGCGCGGCGTTTTTTCCGCTGGACAAGCCCGCGCGGTCCTTCGCCGCGTTCACCGACTGGTTCAGCATGTACATGATCCACGTCGTGACCGGCTCCACCAGCACTTCAGCGCCTTCACTTTCGAGGAAGCTGAACATCCGGAAGTTGCCGTCGCCTTCCGTGGTCTGGGCCCAGAATTCGCCGGTGACCTTGCAGATTGGCTTGGGACGCAGGTAGTCCACCTCGATCTCGTCGTTGATCAACGCGCGCGCGGCGGCCAGTGCATCGGTGTAGTGTGTGCCGCGCAGCTGATCCACAAAGGTCGCGGCGGCCACCGCGCCGTTCACCGGCGTCACGCGCGCCAGCAACGCCGCCAGTGCGCCGTCGTGGATGGCGTCGTAGTCCTTGGCGCGCACCGCGTCCTGACACAAGGCCAATCCTTTCGTGAACACGGCGTCGGTTTGACCGCGCGTCACCTCATACGGACGAATCGAGTAGGCGACTTCGTTCAACAGGTCGCCAATCATGAAGCTGTTCAGGACCGAGATGAAGAAGTTCAGGTTGAAATCGATGCCCGCTTCGAGACTGGCCTGGTCCAGGCCTCCCTTCTGCTCGAACAGCACCACCCGAAATCCGTCAAACCCCGCATTGCGCAGGGTCAGGCGATACTCCGCTTCGTACATCCCGAACCGGCACGGACCGCAGGCGCCGGCGGTAATGAACACGTGGTTGTTCAGGATGTCGGCAAGCGGTACCTGCTCGACATCACGTAGTCGGCGCAGGTGATTCACCAGGGCGCCGGTGGTGAAGTAGGTCGGATTGCACTGCCCGTTGTTGCCGAATTCCTTGCCGGCCTGAAAGTCGTCCTTCACCGGCGTGGGAATGATGCCGGCCTCATAGCCCAACCCCTGCAGCGCAGCCAGGATCAACGCTTCATGGCGCATGGTGAGGCCGCCAAACCACAGCGTGATGCGCTCCCGTTCGCCGCGCGTCACGTCGCGTTCCGCGGGACGGCGAAAGTGCTGCGTTGTGCCCTCGCTCAAACCGGCGTTGGCCATGAGGGCGGCGCGTTCAGCGCGCAGCGTGGCCTCCAGCGCATCATCCAGCACCGGCAACGAGACGCCGGACGATCCGGCCGTCGATGGGCGTCCGCGAACATTGGCAATCATGGCTGACCTATGGGAGTTAAGGACTGCGCTGCGTATTCCGGAGCGCTTGCACCAGCAGGAACAGTCCGATGCACGCCGGCACGACGCTCAGCCATTGTCCGGTGTGAATGGGGACGCCAAGCCACTGCTCGATCTGGCGGAAGGGCGTCATTTCGCGAAGCTGTTCCACCCAGAAATCCTTGAACTGCTCCACAAAAATTCGCAAACCGAAGAACACCGTGAGGAAGGTCCCGGCAATGAGGCCAGAGCCGATCGGGCGAATACGTCGCCGTTCCACCTCGCGCAACACGAGGAACGTGACGGGCCCGATCAATCCGTCATACAACTGCGCCGGATGACGCGGGATGGCATCGTGTCGCGCGAACACCACCGCCCACGGCACTGACGTGGCGTGGCCCAGAATTTCCGAATTGAAAAAGTTGCCCACGCGCACCCACCCCCGGGCAATCGCCACGGCGGGTGCGAAGTAGTCGCTCAATTTCAGCCAGGTGATGCCATTGCGGCGGGCGAATACCCAGAGCGCCAATGCCAATCCGACCGCCACGCCGTGTGACGCGATGCCGCCGTCCGCGAGCGCCAGAATGCGCAGCGGATTGGCGAGGTAGTAGCGCGGTTGATAGAAGAAGCAGAACCCCAGCCGTCCGCCAATCAACACCGCCGGCACGCTGATCCACAGCCAATTCCAGGCAAACTCCTCGGACTCGCCATATCGGCGCACTCGCCGATACCACACCGCAAAACCGGTCAGCAGCGCCACGGCAAAGCAGATGCCGTAATAGCGCAACACCAACGGGCCCATACGCCCGATAATCGGATCAACGTTCCAGACGATCGGGCTCGACATCACGCGACGATGGGGGGGCAACCACTGCGTTAGCCGGAAACAACTAACCCATTTCGCATGAAAGGGTAAGAGAAGCCGTTACTTGCGTACCAGCGGCTTGTACTTGATCCGGTGGGGCTGATCCGCGTCCGCACCCTTGCGACGTTTCAGGTCTTCGATGTATGCGCCGTAGTTCCCCTCGAACCACACCGTCTCCGAGTCCCCCTCGAACGCGAGGATGTGTGTCGCAATGCGATCGAGAAACCAGCGATCATGGGAGATCACCACCGCGCATCCGGCAAAGTCCAGCAACGCCACTTCCAGGGCGCGCAACGTGTCCACGTCAAGATCGTTGGTGGGTTCGTCCAGCAGCAGAACATTCGCGCCCGCCATCAGCGTCTTGGCCAGATGCAGTCGGTTGCGTTCGCCGCCGGAGAGATCACCAACTTTCTTCTGCTGATCGACGCCGCGGAAGTTGAAACTGCTCAGGTAGGCGCGGGAATTGAGCTCGCGCTTCCCCACCATGATCTGCTCCACGCCACCGGAAATCTCCTGCCACGCCGTCTTGGTGGGGTCGAGGGTGCGCGACTGGTCGACATACCCGAGGTGCACCGTCTCACCCACCTTAAGCGTGCCGCTGTCTGGCTGCTCGGTACCGATGATCATGCGGAACAGCGTCGTCTTGCCGGCGCCGTTGGGGCCGATCACGCCCACAATGCCACCGCGCGGCAACGAGAACGACAGCTCGTCGTACAACAGCTTGTCACCGTAGGCCTTGCTCACGTGCTTGGCAATCACCACGTCGTTGCCCAGACGCGGCGGCACGGGAATCACGATTTCATTCGTGGACACCTTCTCCTGCTGTTGTTCGCTCTCCAGCTCCTCGAACGCCTGCACGCGCGCCTTGTTCTTGGCCTGTCGGGCCCGAGGTGCCATCCGCACCCACTCCAACTCACGACTCAGGCTGCGCTGACGGGCTGACTCCGTCTTCTCCTCCTGCTGCAATCGGTTCTTCTTCTGCTCCAGCCAGCTGCTGTAGTTCCCTTCCCACGGGATGCCGCGACCGCGATCCAGCTCGAGGATCCACTTGGCCACGTTGTCCAGGAAGTACCGATCGTGGGTAATGGCCACGACGGTGCCGGGGAAATCGGCCAGGAAGCGCTCCAACCATGCGACGCTTTCCGCGTCCAGGTGATTGGTGGGTTCGTCCAGCAGCAACATGTCCGGCTGTTCCAGCAGCACACGACACAGCGCCACCCGACGGCGTTCACCGCCGGACAGCGTGCTCACATCCGCGTCACCCGGGGGCAGACGCAACGCGTCCATCGCGATCTCGATCTTGTTGTCGAGGTTCCACAGGTCGAGCGTGTCGATGCGCTCCTGCACCCGTGACTGCCGGTCCAGCAGCTTTTCCATGGCCGCATCATCCATCGGCTCGGCGAACTTCATGGAGATGTCGTTGAACTCGTTCAACAGTTCGCGCTGCGACTTGATGGCCAGTTCGACATTGCCCCGCACGTCCAGCGTGGCATCCAGCTGCGGCTCCTGCGGCAGATAGCCGATCTTGGTGCCCTGTGCGGCCCATGCTTCGCCCTGAAAATCGTGGTCGACGCCCGCCATGATGCGCAGCAGCGACGACTTGCCGGCGCCGTTGGCGCCCAGCACGCCGATCTTTGCGCCGGGGTAGAACGAAAGCCAGATGTCGTCGAGGATGATGCGCGAGACCGGAACGACCTTGCGCAAACCCTTCATCACGTAAATGAACTGCGGGGCCATGATTGAGACGGGAGACGGGAGACAGAAGACGGGAGACGCCAAGGCGGGCGGTAGAACGGGAGCGGACGGGCAATCTAGCGCGACTGGCCGCCCGCGGACTGCCACGGCTAGGGGAACCGAATTGCCGAGCGGCGCTTACGTTTACAGCCTCATGTTGATCACCGATATCGCCGCCCAGCTGTCTGGAAACCCCGCCGCCGCCATTCCGCTGCTGTTCGGGGCCGGCGTCCTGACGTCGCTCACGCCGTGCGTATACCCAATGATTCCCATCACGGCGGCAATCGTTGGTGGACAGTCAGCATCAGAACAGTCTGGCGCCACTATAGCGTCAAAATGGCGTCCACTTGGGCTTTCTCTCACGTATGTGCTGGGGTTGGCCACCGTGTACGCGGGGCTGGGTCTGCTGGCCGGACTCACCGGGACACTGTTTGGCACGGTCAGCGCCAACCCGTGGGCGTTCTTCACCATGGCCAACCTGCTGCTGCTCGCGGCGTTGGCCATGCTGGACGTGCTTCCGGTCCGCGTGCCGGCCGCCATCATGCAGCGCGCCGCCAACGCGGGAACCGGCGGACGGGTAGCGGGTGCTTTCATCATGGGCGCGGCCTCGGGACTGGTCGCCGCTCCCTGCTCCGCTCCCGTCATGGCCGCCGTGCTCACCTGGGTCTCCAGCACCGGCAGTGCGGTACTTGGCTTCCTTTATCTTTTCACCTTCTCGCTGGGCATGTGCACACTGCTGGTGGTGGTCGGACTCAGCGCTGGTGCCCTGACTCGACTGCCACGCGCCGGCGCCTGGATGCTGACGGTCAAGAAGGTCTTCGCGTTCATCATGCTCGGCATGGCCGAGTACTACCTCATCAAGATGGGGCAGGTGTTCTTCTGAGTACCAGGTACTGAGTACTGAGTACTAGGTACTGAGTACCAAGTTCTGCTTCCTCCAACAAATCCCACATGTTCCGTCTGTTTCGCCGCACCGTGATGGCGCTGGCTGTCGTCGCGACTCCGGCCTTCGCACAGGATGTCGGCATTCCCCTCGGGGAGAAAGGCCCCGGAGGCCCGCTCGAAATGCTGGACGGCAAACCCGTTGACCTGACGAGCTACCTTGGTAAGGGCCCCGTGGTGCTGGAGTTCTGGGCCACATGGTGCGGCAACTGCAAGCAGATGGAACCGGCAATGCGCACCGCCATGAAGGCGTACGGCACGAAGGTGCAGTTCATTACCGTGGCCGTGTCCATCAACCAGTCGCTGGAACGCGTCAAGGCGTGGCAGAAAATCAACGCCCTGCCCGGCGTGATGTTGTACGACCGCAAGGGCGAAGTGAGCGGTGCCTACGATGCGCCGGCCACCAGCTACATGGTGGTGCTCGACAAGACCGGCAAGGTGATCTACACCGGCGTCGGCGGCACCCAGAATGTGGACGCCGCCGTCAGAAAGGCGATGTGAGGAATAAGTACCAAGTACCAAGTACCAAGTACCAGGTACTGAGTACTAGGTACTGAGTACTAGGTACTGAGGACTTCAGTATCCCTCATGTCCCAGTACCGCCCGGCCTTCCGCCACCAATCCTTCCACCAGTCGCGCCACGTGCGTCTCGGTGGTGCGCGCATTCATCACGGAGATGCGCAACACGCGCTGCTTCCCGATCGTGGTGACGGTAATCCAGCCACGTCCTGAACGGTTGTAACGCTCCCGCAGCAGGTCGGTGAGTTCATTCATCTTGTTCGCCTCAACACCCTTGGGCGTCCAGGCGAAACTCAGGATGTTCGACTCGGGCTCGTGCATCGTCGTGAAGTCGTCGTGCGCCGCCAGCAGGTCATACATGGCGCGCGCCACACGGCACAACCGATCGTACAGTGCGGCCAATGCATCGGCGCCATATCGTTCGAACGCCACATACAGCTTCAGCACATCGGCTCGACGTGAGCATTGAAAGCTGCGCGGCCCCGTATCCCAGGCCCGCGCGTCGTCGCCCTGCGTGAACAGATAGGGGGCCTGCTGGGAAAACGCGGCGCTCAGCTCCCGCTCATCGCGCATCAGCAACATGCCGGCTGCCAACGGCAGCAGCAGGCCCTTGTGCGGGTCCCAGGCAATCGATCGCGCGCGCTCGATCCCGTCGAGTCGGTGTCGGTGCTCCGTCGACAACAGGGCCGCGCCACCGTGCGCCGCATCCACGTGCAGCCACAGGTCACCGTGCGCATCCTTGAACTCGGCGCATGCATCAGCAATGGCGTTGAGATCGTCGAAACTTCCGGTGGCCGTGCTCCCGGCAGTCGCCACCACGGCCATCACCGGCGTGTGATGATCGTGCAGATGCTTGAGCTTCGTGCGCAGCGCGCCGATATCCATCCGGAAATTGTGCGATGAAATCACGTGTACGCGTTGCAGTCCAAGTCCCAATTCCCCGGCGGCGCGCATCACCGCGTAGTGCGCATGTTCACCGCACACCAGCACCGGCGCATGTGGTGGCATGCCGTGCGTCCAGACATTCGGAATGGCCCGGCTGCGCGCGGCCAGCAACGCCGTCAGCGTGGCCTCGGTCCCACCGGAGGTCATGGTGCCGCCGGCCTGCTCGTCCCATCCCACCAGATCGGTCATCCAGGCCACCACTTGGTGCTCGAGTGGCGTGAACGACGGTGACATCTCACGCACGGCCAACGATTGATTGAGCGCGCTGATCAATGCATCGGTCCAGACGGCCGCCGGCAGCGGGGCCGACACCTGGTGCCCGATGTACATGGGATGCGCCAGACGATTGATGTCCTCCAACAACATCACCGCCAGTCGACGTGCGACATCCGGCAAGGGACGCCCTCGACGCGGCAGTTCAGCTTCGAGGCGATCGGCGATGGTTTGCGCACTGTGCCAGGTCGATACCGGTCCCTCGCCGAGTCGGGTCTCGGTGAGATACGCGGCAGCTAACGCGAGAATGGGTTCTGCCGCAGCGAGTGTCGTATCGGCTTCAAGATCGGCGTCCAGTTGCGCCAGTAGCGCATCGGGATCGGGGATTGCTCGATGGATACCGGAACCGCCGGTGAATTCAGGAGACATGGCGGACAATGTACGAGGGAAGTGTCAGAAGGCCACGGTGCGAACGCACGGCGGCGGGCCTCACGGTTGCCGGTCTCCCGACTCCACCGTGCGCTGCCGGGTCCCATCCCATCGCCAGTATCGCCCGGCGGTCAGCGACACGCCACCAATCCAACGGTCAATGCCGTTGACACTCACCATGTCGGCGCGCGCCCGCACCACGTCCGATCCAAAGGGAGTGAGCATGACCGACCGTTCCCAGAAGCCGGAATCATCCGGACCCGGGATCGGCGCCAGCACGCGTGACCCGTTGACGTGTGTGACCAGCGGTTTCGCCACATCGCTCAGGCGCTGCACATACCACGCGAAGCTCCAGTCGCCCAACCAGGGCCAGGATTCGCTGGCGTGATGCGCGGCGCGAAACAGCGCGCTCAGTGTCCTCGGGCCCGACGTCAAAGCTTCGCAAATCTGTCGCTCGCTGCGCGACAGACCGGTGTCGGCATCCGGATACTCTTCCAGCATGCGGCGCAGCGACGCCGCCAGGTGAGGCAGTCGCACCGAGTCATTCGCGTCATACGTGCGCGGCGCAATCTCCGCGTCAAGACGCGTGACCAATGCCACCAGGGCGTCAGGCGTCGAGGAAGTGAAGGCCTCCCACGCCGCCAGCCCATGCGCCAGATCGATGTCGGCAATCGGGCGGCGGGCGTCATACAGCGGCCGGAACTTCGCCGGCGCCAGTGAACCCAACATCAAGTCGGCGGGCACGATACTTACCGATGGTCGGGACGCGGCGTCGCGTCTCGCCAGTCGGGCAAGCACCTGAATCAATTGCAGCTGATCGTACAAGTCTGGCTCGAACCAGAGGACAATGCCATCAGTCGCGCTGAGACCATCCAGTCGCGCGTCGCGCGCCAAGAGATCCTCCTCGACCTCCGCCGCCGTCGCCCAATGTCGCTCCGCGAGAAACCGCGCGCGCGTCGTCCGGAACACTGCCCGGTCGTCGTCCGCCGGCACCGGTCCATCAGGCAGCACGTCGCGCCAGGCCAGCACATCGCCCGGGAGCCCGGAGCGTGCCAGACCCTGCGCCGCGTAATCTCCATTCGTCACGTGCAGAGAAAGCATGGAAATCGAAAGAATGAGATACCTGCTGACGCGCGGCGCGGCCATCGATAGTTTGCGTGTGGTGCCGTGTTGGCGCCAGCGGGTTGGCTCGCCTTACTCCACTTCAGTGGTCGTGATGACTGATCCTCGCAATGCCGGACCGTTCGCGGAACCAACGCTCATTGTGGAGCCCATCGTCGAGGCGACTCCCTATGATGAGCCGGAGCCCGACCCGCTGATCGACTCGGCGCAGGGGCTCTGGGCCGTGGTGTTCGCCGGTGGGATCGGCACACGCTTCTGGCCGCTCAGCACCGCGCGCCGACCCAAGCAGATTCTGGCATTGGTCAACGAGCGACCGCTCATTCTGGATACCATTCTTCGCCTTTCACCACTGGTTCCCGCGGAGCGCATCCTCGTGGTCACCAGTGCCGACATTGTGGACACGCTGCATGACGTGATTCCGGAAATTCCACGATCCAACATGCTGGTTGAACCCAGGCCGCTGGGCACTGCGGCCGCCCTCGCGTGGGGAGCCGCCGAGGTGGCACGACGCGCTGGTCCGGACACGGTGGTTTGCGCGCTACACGCCGACCTGTCCGTGGCGTCTCCTGACGAGTTGCAGCTGGCGATTCGCCGCGCCGCACGCATCGCGGCCGCCGAGCCGGTGTTGGTCGTCATCGGAGCTCGACCCACGCGCTGTGAGACCGGCTTCGGGTATCTGCAGACCGGCGCGCCACTCGACCCTTTCGTCTCACGCGCGGAAGGCGGCGCCTGTCGCGTCGAGTACTTCGTCGAAAAGCCGAACGCCGCGTTGGCCGACACGCTGATTGAGCGCGGGGCGCTGTGGAACAGCGGGATCTTCGTGTGGCGCGCCAAGGTGGTGCTCAACGAACTTGAGCAACATGCGCGGGAGCTCGCACGCGGACTGCCCCTGCTGGCCACCGGCGACCTGGAGCAATTCGCGGAAAACGTCACGTCCATCTCCATCGACCGCGGACTGCTCGAACGCAGCCGGCAAGTGGTCGTGTTGCCGGCGGAGTTCGGATGGGACGACGTGGGAACCTGGGCCTCGTTGCGGCGTGTGCGGGAACTGGACGACACGGGCAACGGCGTCATGGGCGACGCGCACTGTATCGACGCGTCTGGCAACGTCATTCATGCCGATGGGCAGTGCATCGTGGTCTACGGGATCTCCGGGATGCTCGTGGTGTCGCTGAATGGGCTCACATTCGTCACCACGCTTGAGCGCGCCACCGAACTCGGTCCGCTGCTCAATGCGTTGCCGGGAAGCGTTCGATCAAATCCCGGCAGAATGTGAATCGGGCGACAGCACTCAGCGAAACACCGGCAATCGCTTCTCACGAAACGCCAGCATCGCTTCCTTCACATCGGCCGTGCCGAAACAGGTCTTGATGTGCACCAGCTCTTCCCGAAGCTGCGCCTCAAGGCTGGCGCTTGAACTCTCCATCATCAGTCGCTTGGTAAGCGCCAGGGCGATCGGCGGACCGGCCGCCAGCAGCGAAGCATAGGCCGCCACACTCGACGCGAATGTCTCCGCCGCATACACGGCCGTGGCCAAGCCGATGCGCTCCGCTTCGTTCGCCGTCACGTCCCGTCCCGTGAGCACGATATCCATCGCGCGCGCATGTCCCACCAGTCGCGGCAGCATCCAGCTGACTCCCGCGTCAGGAGACAGACCGCGACGCACGTAGCCGGCCGTGCACTTGGCATCGGACTGTACCAACCGCAGGTCGCACGCCAGCGCCAACCCGAAACCAGCGCCAGCCGCCGCACCGTTGACGGCCGCAATGACCGGCTTCTCACACGTCACGATGCTCAGTACCCAGCGGCCAACCCAGTAATACGGATCCAAGCGCAACACGCGCGTGCCCACGTCGATCGGAACCAATTCGGCGAGATCGAGACCGGCGCAAAATCCTCGGCCGCTGCCCGTGAGCACCACCACGCGCACCGCGTCGTCAGCCGCCGCGTCATGCATCGCCAGCGGCAACTCCTCGGCCAACCGCGGATTTACCGCATTCAACCGGTCGGGGCGATTGAGCGTGATGGTGCGAACGCCGTCGGCCGAGGTGTCGATGAGCAGGTGTGAAGTGTCGGTCACGGGTCTTTTCCGAGAAAAGGTGTCGTCAACTTGATACAGACCTGAGATACATCACGGTGTTCGGCATGGCCAGTGTCCCGGAACTGGCGTGCAATCACGAATGCACTTCTCGCACCCCACTACCGCTGGGACAGGCATCCTTGCTAGATCCCATGTCCCTCCTCTGCACTGCGACTTCTTCGCAGCGCCCGATAGACCCACCGACTTCGGTCGGTGCCCCCTCGTTTCAGGGCACCATGGCTGCTTCCCGATCAAGCGCGGCGAAGAAACTCGTGGACGAACCGATGACGGCCGATGGCCCGCTCGCGGCCGCCGACGCACTCGGACGAACGTCCGCCGAGACCTGCCGTCAACACGAACGCCTCGCGCGATTGATGGCCCTTCGCGTGTCGCAATCTGAACTGGCCGCTGCCTACGCGATGGTGGACACCATCGATCTCGCCCTGGCCGAGTGCGTGCGGGACTTTGAGAAGTGCTGCGCCAAGACTCCGGTTTCCGACGATGCCGATTTGCGTCAGCGCGCCAATGCCCTCTGGCTCGCGGCGCGTGAGTACCTCCGGCGACACTCCATCGCGGAAAAGGCCTCGCAGCACCTCACGCAGCATGACGCGGAGAAACTCGGCGTACTCAAGTTCGAGTATGAACTGGAAGCGTCGGCCATGTTGTCGCTGCGTCAGGCGACGGCTGCCCTCGGCAAGATTCGTCCCGAGGCGCGCTGAAGCACCCGCGCGTTGGGGAACCCCTGGTCACCCCGCCGTCGTGCCGCCAGTCAGCTCCAGCTCCAGCAGCTTTCGCGACGGCTGCGGATCGCGGGTGAGATAGATCTGCAGGCGTTCGATACGGGCCGGCGCGTCGACCCGCACGGACAGCAACTCGCGCTCATGCTGCGGCGTCAGGGTGGGATAGAAACTCAGCGTGCAATGCGGCGAGAACTGGAACCGCGCGCGACGAAACGGCAGGCCGGAGCGCGCGATCCGCTCGTGCAGCGCGCGCAACGGACCGTGGGGATCGAGCGGCAGCGAGACGATTTCCGTCTGCATGAACCGGTGTGGTGGACGGAATTCCAGAGACATCGGCGCGGTGCTGGCGGCAATGGGAGCCAGTGCGTCCCGGATTCGGTCAACCGGCGTGTCGGTGGGGATCGACCCGACTCCGGATGACCCCGCCAACGTCACATGCGGCGGTGTGAGGCGCGCCAACTTGGGGTCATAGCGCTGCTGCAGGATACGAACCTGCTCGCCCGCCTCGCCCGGCAGTTCTGCGAGAATGAAAATTCCGAACGACACAGCCATGGCCGCAATGTAGTCCACCACCCCTCACCGTGGCGCGTCGTGCACGATATGTTCGCAGCATGGGTCAGGCGATGATGGTCATCCGGCAGTACCTGAACGAGATGGAAGCACTCGTCGCGCGTAGCGTGCTCGAAGCTCACGAGATCCCGGCCGTCGTGTTGCGTGACGACGCCGGCGGCATGCTGCCCGCCATGCACATTCTCTATCCGGTTCGACTGGCCGTACCCGTACGCGACGCCAGCGAGGCGCTGCGTATCCTCGACGCGCCGTTCGATGACACCGCCTTTGGCGACGTCGGTCTGGGTGATCCCGACGAGACCGGGTTGCCATGACGATGCCCGCATTCGCCGGGAGTGTCGTGCTCATCACCGGTGCATCGCGCGGCATCGGGGCGGAACTCGCCCGGCAGTTCGCGGCGGCGGGGGCGCGCGTGGCTCTGGGGGCACGCGATAGTGTCCGACTCGAACAGGTCGCCGAGGAGTGTCGGCAGCGCGGCGGCGAGGCGCTGGTCGTTCACGGTGATGTCGGCGTGGAGGGCGAATGCCGCCACCTCGTCGAGGCCACGGTCGCCCATTATGGGCGACTCGATATCCTGATCAACAACGCGGGCATCGGGGCCAGTGGGCGATTCGAAGACGTCACCGATTTGACGATCTTTGAGACCCTGATGCGCGTCAACTACCTGGGCAGCGTCTGGTGTACCGCGCACGCGCTGCCCCATTTGAAGCGATCGCGCGGTCGTCTGGTCGCGATTTCCAGTCTGACCGGACTCGTGGGTGTTCCCAAACGCAGTGCGTACGCGGCCACCAAGCATGCCGTCGCGGGCTTCTTCGACTCGCTGCGCATCGAACTCGCCGACAGCGGCGTCAGTGTGACGGTGGTCTACCCGGGCTTCGTGCTCTCGGAAATCAATGTGCATGCCCTGGCCCCCGACGGGCGTCCATTCGGTGAGCGGGCCTACAAGCGCACGCCGGTGGAATCGATGGCCACTGAGGAGTGCTGTCGATTGATCCTCAATGCCACGGCGCGGCGCGACCGCGATCTGGTGATGACGTGGCGCGGGAAAGTCGGGCGACTGCTCAAGCTGATTTCGCCCGCGCTCGTTGATGGGTTGGCGCGCCGCACGATCGAAAAACGGCAGTAGCCGCAGCGCGCCGCAGGGCGCCTGACGACTATCTTGCGCGCATGTCGTGCACGGTCCTGCCGGTTGATCCCGTCCACCCCGACCCCGCCAGTATTGCGCGCGCCGTCGAGGTGCTGGCGGCTGGTGAGTTACTCGCCTTTCCCACCGAAACGGTCTACGGACTTGGCGCTTCCGCCCTCGATGCCGAGGCCGTGGCCCGCATCTTTGCGGCCAAGGGGCGTCCGGCGTGGAATCCGGTCATCGCACACGTGGCCGATGTGTCAGGGGCGCGTGCCCTGACCTCCGTGTGGCCGAAGGAGGCGCAGCGTCTCGCGGATGCATTCTGGCCGGGTCCCCTCACCATCATCCTGCCCAGACATGCGCGTGTCCCGGAGATCGTCACGGCCGGGCGGGACGCGGTCGGGGTTCGCGTCCCGGCGCACCCGGTGGCTCTGGCGCTTTTGCGCGCGTTCAACGGTCCCATTGCCGCGCCGAGTGCGAACCGGTTCACGCGGGTGTCCCCCACCACGGCGGCGCATGTCGCTGATTCACTCGGCGATCGAGTATCGTGTATCCTCGACGGTGGCCCCTGCACGGTGGGTATTGAAAGCACCGTCGTCGACCTTTCCGGGTCGACGCCTACAGTTCTGCGGCCGGGGATGATCACGCGCGCGCAGCTGGCCGCGGTGCTCGAGCGCCCGGTGGATGTGGCCACGGTTCGGGTCGCTGCCGACGGTGCATCCACAGACAGCCAGCGTTCCCCTGGCATGTCCGACCGGCATTACGCGCCTGCCGCCGACACCTGGCTGTTCGACCCCGCACAACCAGCGGAGATCGTCGCGGCGTTGGCCTCAGCGCGGGACCGCGTCGGCGTCGGCCGAGTGGTGGCGCTGCTGATGCAACAACCGCTGCGCGACGCGCTCGGGCTGACACCTGACGACGTGGTGGTGCCAATGCCGCAGGATCCGGAGGCCTACGCGCGTGCCCTGTACAGCGCGCTGCATGCCGCCGATGCCCGTGGCGCCGTGATCGTGATCATCGAGCGCCCCCCGGAGACGGAGGCGTGGAGTGCCATTCGCGATCGACTCGCCCGCGCCACCCGTTGAGCGTCTAGATTACCCCGATGCTTTCTATCGACCTGACTGGCAAGCGCGCCCTCGTTGCGGGCGTGGCGGATGATGGCGGATTCGGCTTTGCCGTCGCCAAGGCGTTCGCTGAAGCGGGCGCCTCGGTGTGCGTGGCCACGTGGCCCCCGGCGCTCAACATCTTCCTCAATCTGCTCGAGCGCGGACGAATGGACGAGTCGCGCCTCATGGCTGACGGCTCGCTGCTGGACTTCGAGCGCATCTATCCGCTCGACGCCCTGTACGACACGCTTGAGGAGGCGCCACATGATGTGCGCGAGTCCAAGCGGTACAAGGAGGTCGGTGATTTCTCCATCGACGGGCTGGCGCGGAATCTCGCAGCCGATTTCGGCGAGCAGCCGCTGGATATCCTGTTTCACTCCCTCGCCAACGGTCCCGAAGTCAAGAAGCCGTTGCTCGAGACCAGTCGCGCCGGGTATCTCTCGGCCTCAAGCGCCAGTGCGTTCTCCCTGGTGTCCCTGTTGCAGCGCCTTGGTCCGATGATGCGCCCCGGTGGCTCGGTGTGTTCGCTGACGTACATGGCCAGCGAGCGCGCGATCCCCGGCTATGGCGGGGGCATGTCGTCGGCCAAGGCGGCACTGGAAAGCGATACACGCGTGCTGGCGTTCGAGGCGGGTCGGAAACACGGCTTGCGCGTCAATACCATTTCGGCGGGCCCTTATGCGTCGCGTGCCGCCAGTGCCATCGGTATCATCGAGACGATGGTGAAATACTGCACCGCCAACTCGCCGCTGCCGGAAACGCTCACGGCGTGGGAGGTTGGCACCACCGCAGCGTTTCTGGCAAGTCCGCTGGCCAGCGGGATCACGGCGGCCACGGTCTATGTCGACAAGGGCTACCACGCGATGGGAATGGCCGTGGCCATGCCGCCCGGCACGGAACTGCTGAGTCGATAGTCCGCCACCGCTGATGCGCATGGGACGCGTGGGTGGCATCCGGTTGCGAATGGTCAGCGTGGCGTTGCTGTGCGCATTGCCGCTGGTGGCGCTTGGCGTGTATCGGCTCACCACCAACGCGCGCCACGAAGAGCGCATGCTGCGCACGGAGATGGAGAACGCCGCCAACATGGCGGCGGCGCGGGTCGATGAGCGCCTGCGGACTGCCGATGCATTACTGGTGGCCCTTGCCGCCACCGTCTCGACGGAGCCGTCGAGACGCCAGTCGAACGAACAGGCGCTCGTGCGCACGCTGGCGAATGCGCCCTCGCCGATCTCCAATCTGTTCCTGCTGGATACGGCGGGGACGCTGTTGGCCGCGGCCCGCACTTTGGGTCCCACTGGCGATTCAGTCCGTGCGTTCGCCAACCGCGGCTATTTCAATATCGTCCGGCAGGCACGCGGCCTCGTGGTCGGAGAGATCCGTCGGTCGATGGCGTTGGCTGATCGCCCATGGGTGGTGGTGCTCGCGCGCGCCATACCGGATGCGAGCGGACAATTCGCCGGCGTGGTGTCGCTGACGGTTCGACTGGACTCGCTGCTCAGCGCCACGCACATGGCCTCCAATCTCGGATCGCCGCTGGTGACGATCTTCGACAGCTCGGGCGTCGTGCTCGCCCTCAGCGAAGGGGCGGATTCCATCGTGGGGCAACAGCGCTTTCCGGCGGGTTCGCTGCACGACAGCAGCGGTTCGGGCGACCTACGCGATCTCGATGGTCAAATTCGACTGACCGGCTTCACACGCACCACGACGGCCCCGTGGATGATCCGCCTCGGCATGGTGCCCTCGGCGCGCGATGCGCGGTTGAACGCCGGCATGCGCGAAGATGCCGCGCTGCTCTTCCTTGCCATCAGTCTCGCCGTCCTGATGGCGTATCTGGTCGGGCTGCGCGTGACACAGCCCATCGCCGCGCTGGCCAACGCCGCGCGCGCCTTCGAGCGAGGCGAAACCGGCACGCGCGCCGTCGTGGCGGGCCCGCGCGAAATCCGACTGTTGGGCAGCGCCTTCAACCAGATGGCCGAAACCGTCGAGCGTCGCACGGCGGCGCTGGCCGATAGCGAGCGTCGGTATCGTTTTCTGTTTGACAGTAATCCGCTGCCAATGTGGGCGTGGGACGCAGACACGATGCAGATCATGGCGGTGAACGACGCGGCGGTCGAGACGTACGGGTACGAGCGGGATCTTTTCCAAAGCCTGCGCATCGACCGGTTGCTGGACCCGAGCGAACTGGAACGCTTCCGCGGTGCGCGACTGCCGTTCTCCGAAAATCGCCAGAATGCGGGCACATGGCTGCACCGGACGGCCAGCGGACGCCAGATCGAAATGGAAGTGGTCACGACCTCTTCGCGGCGTCTGGGCCGGGCGAGCTGGTTGTCGGTCGGGATTGATGTGACGGCGCGTCGGGAATCGGAACGTGCGCTGGCACGTAGCGAAGATCAATTGCGGCAGGTGCAGAAGATGGAAGCCATCGGCACGTTCGCCGGCGGCATCTCGCACGACTTCAACAACCTCCTCACCGGCATACTGGGCTACTGCGATCTTGCGCTCTCCGATCTGTCGGCGGACAGCGATACCTTCCGTGATATATCCGAAGTCCGCGCACTGGCCGTGCGCGGCAGTGATCTCACGCGGCAGATTCTCACGGTCAGCCGCAAGCAGGTCGTCCAGGTGGAGCGACTCGATCCCAACGAGGTCGTGCGTTCGCTCGATCGTCTGCTCCGTCGCATTGTTGGAGCGCATATCGACCTGGAAACACGGCTCAGCGACGCCGTCGGCACGATGCGCGCCGATGTCAGTCAACTTGAACAGGTCTTGCTCAACCTGACGTCGAATGCCCGCGATGCCATGCCGGACGGCGGCACGCTGCGCATTGCCACCCAGGTGGTGACCGCAGCGGACGCCACCGACCGGGAATTGTCGGCAGGTCATGGATGGATCCGGATCACGGTGAGCGACACCGGCGTGGGCATGCCCGCCGAAGTGCGCGCCCGCATTTTCGAACCGTTCTTCACCACCAAGGACCGCGGGAAGGGTACAGGGTTGGGACTGGCACTCGCGTACGCGATGGTCGAGCAGGCGGGCGGCATCGTACGCGTGGAAAGCGAGCCTGGCATGGGCACCACGTTTTCAATGTTCTTTCCCCGCCTCGATGCCGCGACGTCGCTTCCGGAATCGGACAACGCGCCGCCACCACTGCCGCGCGGCAGTGAGACTATTCTCTACGCTGAGGATGAGACCAGTGTGCGCAACGTCGCCACGGCCGTGCTCGAACGGCAGGGCTACCGCGTGCTGGAGGCAGCCAACGGCGAGTCGGCGATGGCGCTGTCGCGAGCGTTTCCCGGGCACATCGATCTGCTCCTGACCGATGTGGTGATGCCCGGCATGAGTGGACGGGAACTCGCCGAGACGATTCGTCGCCTGCGGCCCGGCATTCGCGTCATGTTTGCATCCGGCTATTCCGACGACGAAGCCTTGCTGGGCGACGTACGACAGAACCCGCAGACTTTCCTGCAGAAGCCGTTCGCCGTTCACGAATTGGTGCGCCGCGTGCGCGGTGCGCTCGACCTGTCATCTCACACGGAATAGGCCGCACGTGTACTGGATCCTGTTCGTGATGAGCGCGATGGTTGCCGTCGTCCTGGCGCTGGTGGTGGGCGGGCTGGCCACGCCGCGACACCATACCGTGTCGCGCTCCATGACGCTTCCCGTTGCGTCGGAAGTGGTGTGGGCCGCCATTCGCGACGTTGCCCGCTACGGGGAGTGGCGACAGGAACTTGAGGACGCTGACCTGGTGGACACCGATCAACCGCAGGTGCGCTGGCGGGAAACGACCACGCGCGGGTCGATCACCTTCGGCGTGGTGCACGAGGAGGCACCGCATCGGATGGTCGCGCGAATACTCGACGACGACCTGCCGTTCACGGGCGAATGGACGTGGCAGCTTGCACCGGCAGGAAACAGCACGCGCGTCAGTATTACTGAGCGCGGCAGCGTTGGGAATCCGGTGTTCCGCTTCATCAGCGCGCACTTCCTGGGCCACACGAAGTCCATCGACCGCTACCTCCGTAGTCTGGCGCAACGCTTCGACACGCACGACGTCACGATCGACGACGGCACGCCCGTGTGACCAGCACCGGCCGGCTCGCCCGCTTCTGGCGCACACTCGGCCCGGGGTTGATCACGGGCGCCGCCGACGACGACCCGTCGGGCATCGCCACGTACTCGCTGGCGGGCGCCCAGTTCGGCACCGGTCTCCTGTGGTTGCCCATCATCTCCTGGCCATTGATGTGGGCGGTCCAGTATTCCTGCGCGCGCATCGGGATGGTCACCGGGCGCGGCCTCATGGCGTCATTGCGGCGGCGCTATCCCCGACCGGTACTCGTTGCCGTGTGCCTCGCCCTGTTCCTCGCAAACGGCATCAACATCGGCGCCGACCTGGCCGGGATGGCCGATGGCGCCGAATTGTTGACCGGCGTGGACTCGCACATCTGGGTGATCCTGTTTGGGTTCGGGATCATGTTCGGCACCGTGCGGCTGCGATATCGGCAAATGGCGCGGGTGCTCAAGTGGCTATCGCTGGTATTGGTCGCGTACGTGATCACGGCGCTCATCTCAAACCCCGACTGGTCGTCAATCCTGCACGACATGCTCACGCCGCGCTGGCCCCGCTCGTCTGAGGGGTGGGCCATGGTGGTGGCCATCTTCGGGACAACCATCTCGCCCTATCTGTTCTTCTGGCAGGCGTCGGAGGAAGTGGAGGAAGAAAAGGCCGAAGGGCGACTGGGGCACCAGCGGTTCGGCGCGTCGGCGGCCGACCTGAGCGCGCGCTCCCGCGATGTCGCGACCGGTGCCTTCGCCGCGACGCTCACGATGTTCTTCATCATGCTCACCACGGCGCTTACGCTGCACGCGCACGGCATCACGCACCCGACGACCACCAAGGAAGTAGCCAGTGCGCTCGAACCATTGGCCGGGCGCGCCGCGATGCTGCTCTACACGATCGGGCTGCTCGGAACCGGGGCGTTGGCCATCCCGACGCTGGCGGGGGCCACGGCCTATGCCGTCGCGGAGCTCCTCACGCTGCGGCAAGGCATTGATGAACGATTCCACCGCGCGCCGGCCTTCTACGCGATCGTGCTCGCGTCAATTGCCGGCGCGGTCATCATGGATTTCCTGCACATCAGCGTCGTGCGCGCCCTGTTCTGGACCGCCGTCATCAACGGCCTGCTGGCACCACTGCTGTTGGTGGCGATTGCCAGAACCAGCGCCGACCGTGACGTGATGCACCAACAGCCCTCCAGTCGAGTCGTGCAGTCGCTGGTATGGTCGGCCGCGACGATCATGACCATCGCGGCGGTGCTGATGTTCGTACTGTAGGCGCAGCGAATCAATGGTGCATGTGTTCCATCCCCTCCATGCCGCCCATCGTCATGCGTGACGTGCGCCAGCGCAGATAGACGGCGGCTCCCAGCGGACGGCGTGAGCCGTATGCCGCTTCGAGCGCGGGCGGCACCATGTTCACGGTCCCGCGCGCGCCGATTCCCACTCGACCGGCCCGACCGAGCGACATTTCCCGCATCGCGCCGACGGAGACATGCCCCACGCGATACCGCGTCTCGTCGTGCGACAGCACCAGTTCCTCGGCCGACTTCTCCACCAACTCGGCGCGCGCGAACAACTGCGTGCGCGGGCCCAGTTCGGTGAGCCCTTCCAGTCCCACACTGCGTGACCATGCGTCGTGAGCCACCGCGTTCGCGCCGGCAATCAACGCCACGGAGAATGTGCCGCTGTCGAGCCGGGCACCCGACCACAGCGCGGACACCACCGCGCGGCGCACCGCCTCACCTGGGTGTGCCTGCTCCGCATCCGCCAACCGCCCGAAGCTGGCCGACAGCGCCATGGCCGACGATGGACTGACCGTGAGACGACCTGAATACGAGTCGAGTGCGGCCCCCTTCCAGTCGATGTTGGTGCGGATGTCGTCGGGTTCCCGGCCGTTGAAGATCGATCCCTCCAGCTTCACGCGGCGCGTGTAGAGTCCCGTGGTCACCACGCCGAAACTCACGTGCGTCGCATCCTGCCAGTGGTGCGAGAGCGTGGCGAGCGGATCGGCGGCGGCGCTGGGACGGTGTGGAAACGCGACTGGTCCGAGCGCCGGCTCGCCGGCCGGTGCCGCGTACAGCTGCAGCGCGACATCACGCGTGAGCGCGCGCTCGTAGACTGCGGCGATCTCCATGAACAGATCGTGCGGATGCTGCCGGTCATGAATGGACGCGCCGCGATACGATTCGCCGGATTGCAGCAGTAACGGATACCCCTGCCCACCCACGGTGAAGGCATCCACGCTGCCCATGGCCCGCAACTGCAATCGTCCACCGGCCAGCGAATGCATCGCGTTCACCATGCCCCAATTGGTGCTGCCAAACTGCGAATCGCCGCGCGGACCACGTTGCGCGACCTGCTGCACGAATACCGCGCCATGCAGCATGAACATCCACGAGCTTGCACTTCGCATGACCCCGTACATCGGTGCCGAATCGGGCAGCCATGAGGTGCCTGACCCCATGCGCGTCATGGGCAGACCCAGCGGATCGGTCATCAGGCTGGCGGACTGCGCCACGACGGCGGTGGAAGCAAACGCCGAAAGGAGAGCGAATACAACGGCGACGATCCGTGTGCGCGGACGAATGGGCAACATGAGTGGTTGAGAGGCGTCACCCATGGGTGGGTGACTGGGCACGAGACAACCGGTGCGCGCGTCACACCCGCGACGACAGGGTGCGGCACGACCGAATGGACACCACGGGCGGCCCTCAGGCCGTCGGGGTCAGGCTCGCGGCGGGGGCGACTCGACGTCGCGGTCGGCGGTCACGTGACGCAACGTGACACCGGTGGCAGTGACGGTCGGCTCGCTGATTTCGGTCGTGCGCAGTGGTGCATCGAGATCGACGCGCACCATGCCAACGCAGCCCACCACCCACGGGCAGGTGGCGTCACTGGTCGAACGGCTCGGCTCTTCATGATGGGCCGGTGCATCGATCGCCAATACCGGGCCCTCTGCGACGTGCATCGACGCACCATGCTGGGCGGCCGGCGGCGACGCATGACCGGCATGCAACGGTGTCGCCGTTGTCGTGGGCGCAGAACCGTGCAGGCATGGCAACAGCGAGGTGCTCGACGAAAAAACGAAGAGCAGCAGCTGCATCAGCGCCAGGAGTTGGCGCGGCCGGACCGGCATGACTCGCATGGACTGAACGCTAATCACCCATCATCCGCGCGCCAGACGTCGGATGCTCACGATACCCAACCACGGCCCGATGGCCAGAATCGGGAACACCCATTGCCAACCCAGCCAGCTCACCAGCGGCGGAATCAGTTGAATGGTGATGGTGGTCAGCAGGAATCCCAGTGATACCTGCAAGGTCAGCGCCGTGCCCACGGCGTGCGCCGGAACGCTTTCCGTGACCAGTACGCTGAACTGCGCGCTGTCGGCAATCACGAAGAAGCCCCACACCAGCGCCAGCGGCGCCAACAGCCACCATGACTGCGCCCACGCCAACCCGATGGCAATGGCGCAACCGCCGCTGATCGCCATCGCCCACATCACCAATCGCGCGCGCCCAATGCGGTCGGCCACCACACCACCCCACACGCAGCCGGCGCCGCCCACGGCAATCACGCCAAAGCCGATCACCGCCGCGATACGCGCGTTCGGTACGCCGCCAGTTCGTGTCGCATGGGCCGCATCGCTGGCCGCGAGGAATGCCGGAATCCAGGTCCAGAACGAATACAGTTCGGCCATGTGCCCCAGATACCCGCCGGTGGCCAGACGCCAACGCCGTTCCCGCACGACATCGTGCACGCGCGTCCACGAAAACCGACGTGACGGAAACTCGTACGGACCGTCGCGATAGCCGAACCACACGATGGTGGCGGCCAGCAGTGCGCTCAGTGAGGCGCCCCAGGTGACGAACGCGACGCCGAGTCCGGGGATCGCCTGCGCGAGATAGGGTGACGCCTTCCCAACCGTCAGCGCGCCCACAATCGTGCCCACCGCCACGCCGCGTCGGGCGCGAAACCAGGTGGCTGCCATCTTCATCGCCGGCGGATACACACCCGCCAAACACATGCCCGCCAGAAAACGCGACGTCAAGGCCACCGCGTACGACGACGTCACCGCCAGAGGCGCATTCGCGAGCGCACCGGCCACCGCGGCCATCGCGAACAAACGACGCGACGCGACCACGTCAGAAACATTGAGGAAGGCACTCACGGCGGTGCCGCACACAAATCCCAACTGCACGGCCGTCGTCAGCCACCCCACCTGCGACGACGACAACGCCCACGCACGCGCCAGTGTCGGACCCACCGCACTGCCCGTGAACCACAGCGCCATCCCCAACAGCTCCGCGCACGCGAGCAGCGCCAGCATGCGCCAGCGATCCGGATGCGAATCGAGGGCGGGATCGATGTGATGTGGAGAGAATGACGAGGTCATGCGCGGCAGGAAACTAACGTCTCAACTCCCTGCCGGCGCGTTGCCCCCGATCGGGCTACTTGCCGAAGTTCCAGTTGGCAATTGGCAGCACGCGACGTCCGGACGGATTGCGCCGCGCGATGTTGATCACACCCACCTGCACCCCGTGCAATTCGTCGGCGATGTTCAGAAGCCCGATCATCAGCCCACGCTGGGTGCCCGTGCGGCCGTCATTGAATGCGCTCACCGCCAGACCTCGCACCACACCGCCCTTGTCGATCTTGATCGTGATCGGTGACAGGAGGGCGCCCTGCAGATCGTGACCGCCCACGCCCACGCCACCGATGGCGATGCCACGCACGGTGGGCGCACCAACGCCGATCCCGCCAAGCGCGAATCCGCGAAGGGTGCCGCCGGCACCGACGCCGATGCCGCCAACCGCGATTCCCCGGAAGTCACCGGCGACGCCCACGCCAATGCCACCCAGCATGAGTCCGCGGCCATTTCCGCCTGCGCCAACGCCGATGCCACCGACAGCAATCCCTTCCAGGGATCCGCCCGCGGCAGCGCCGATACCGCCCACCACGATGCCGCGCACATCCCCACCGGCACCCGCCCCAATGCCGCCAATCATCAACCCGCGAATCGATCCGCCAGCGCCCACGCCAATACCGCCAACGCCAATGCCGCGCACATCACCACCCGCGCCCATTCCGATACCCGCGACGTGAATCCCCCGCACATCCCGCCCCGCACCCGACCCGATCAAGGCGACACTGATACCACCGAGCGTCTCCTCGGCTTCGATGCCCACACCAGCGGCAAGCCCCGTGATGCTCTTGCCGCCCGTAAACGGCACCCCCAACGCCAGACCGCGCACCGTACCATGCGACGATTTCGCGGGCTTCCAGAATGTCAGGTTGATGCCATCCACCCGCTCGAGTCGCGTGTCCCTGGCATTGATGCGCAATCCGGTGACTTCCCGCGAATCACCAAGGCTGATGCCGGTGTGATTGACCGTGAGGTCCAGCGAACGCCGCGACTCCTGTGCCCAGGCGGCACTGGTCGCAACGAGCATCGCGGCAAGCACGAACGGCCAACGAAACGTCATACAGCCTCACAGAAGAAGTCGCGCGGGACAACACGGGGCCTGACGGTTCCTACGTCGTGGGCACGGGAGCAGGTTTCGGCAGACTCGTCGTCCCTAGGCGCTCGTCTTGGGCGTGGTCACATCTCCCGGCTTCACCTCGATGGCCGGCAGTCCATGCTTCTTGAGGATCTCGTCGATTGGCGGCAACAGATCCTTCCACGCGGCACGCAGATCCACCAGGTACACCTCGAGCTCCTTCGTCAGGATGTCGAACACCTGGACGCTTTGCTTCGTGGGACGGGCATCAGCGCTGCCCACCACGCCGGCCAGCGCCGCAATCTGGTTGTTGACGCGAATAGGATAGTTGAGCGGATCCTGACCACTGCGATTCTTCACCTGATAGATCTTCGCCTCGATCTCCGAAATGCGCGTATCAAGCGACTTGATCAACGCCGCGTAGCGCGCCGAATCAGCGCCGACCTCCTTCGACCGCTTGACCGTCTGGTCACGCACATAGCGCACCGTGCGCACCGCGTCATTGGCGTCAGTCGTGCGGTCACGGATCTGCATCGCCAGCTTGTATTGCGCCACCAGATCGGCCGGCGTCGCGTCGCTGCGCGGATCCTTCTTCACAGCGAACTTCGATTCCTGCGCCGTCGCGCCGTCAACCATCAGGCGCACGGTGTAGGTGCCCGGCAGGATCAACGGACCTGTCGTGCTGCCGGCCCAGAAGATCATTCCCTCGAACTGCGTGGCGTCCGCCTCGCGCAAATTCCAGGAGAACGTGTTCATGCCCGCGCGATTGGTGGGATTCGCATCGCTCGCCACACCGCGTCGACCGCGTGGCGCGGCCGCCGGTCCGGCACTTGCCGTATCGCTGGAGAATGTGCGAACGGTCCGGCCGGTGGAATCGCGGAACTCGATCGTCACCTTGCGGGGCGCCTGCTTGAGCCAGTAGTTCACGATCGCCCCGGCCGGCGGATTGGCTCCCACAGGCGAATCGCTTCCGCCGCCACCGCCAAACCCGCCACCCCAGTTGATGCGATACGTCGTGCGCGGCGTGAACAGGTGTGCATTCGACGCCAGCACATTGGCGCTGAGCTGTCGCAACGCGCTCAGGTCGTCCAGCACATAGAACGATCGGCCATGCGTGGCCGCGATCAGGTCGCCCTCCTTGATGGCCAGGTCGTGCACCGGCACGATGGGCAGATTGCGACGCAGGGACGTCCACGAGCCGCCGTCATCGAGCGACACATACACGCCCCGCTCGGTGCCGGCAAACAACAGACCACGCCGCACGTCGTCCTCGCGAATCACCCGCGTGAATTCGGATGCCGGAAGGCCACTCGGCGTCCCGCTGCCATCGATGCGCGTCCACGTCTTGCCGAAGTCCGCGGTCTTGAACAGGTAGGGCTGCTGATCGTCCATCTGGAACCGATTGGCCGCCACGTACGCCGTGCCCGCATTGAATCGTGAGGCCTCGATGATGGAGATGCGCGCCCATTCGCGCTCCTTGAGCAGCGGTGGCGTGACATTGGTCCACGTCTTGCCCGCATCACGCGACAACTGCACCAGGCCATCGTCGGTGCCCGCCCACAGCACGCCAGGCGTCACCGGCGATTCGGCGAGCGCGAACACGGTCCCGTAGTACTCGACACTGGTCTGGTCGAGCGTGATCGACCCGCCCGATGGCCCCAGAGTGCGCGGATCATTGCGCGTCAGGTCGGGACTGATCGTGGTGTAGCTGTCGCCCTGATCAGTGGTCCTGAACACGACGCTCGACCCCACATAGATGGTTTTCGGGTCGTGCGGACTGACCACGATCGGAAACGTCCACTGCATGCGGTACTTCGCATCGATCGCGGAATGCCCCATCGGGTTGAGCGGCCACGGATTCACGTCGCGGGTAAGGCCCGTACGCATGTCCTTGCGCGTGAGCAGGCCGCCGTAGCTGCCGGCAAAGACGATGTCGGGATTGGTGGGCAGCGCCATGACGAAGCCGCTTTCACCGCCGCCCGCTTCCATCCACATATCGGTGGTGATGCCGCCAGCGGCGCGCGAGGGTCCGCACAGCGTGGAGTTGTCCTGCTGCGCCCCGCAGATCTTGTACGGGAAATGGTTGGTGGTGGACACGTGATAGAACTGCGCGGTCGCGAAATCCTGCGCCGTCCACGTCTTCCCGCCATCAATGCTCGCCGTCGCCCCGCCATCATTGCCTTCGATCAGTCGATCGCTGTTGTCCGGGGCAATCCAGGCATCATGCGAATCGCCGTGGGGCGCGTTCACGTTGGTCCACGTCTTGCCACCATCGCGTGACACCTGAAAGTTCACATTGCTCGCGTACACGACATCCGCGTTCTTCGGATCGGCATAGATCTTCGTATAGTACCAGGCCCGTTGACGCAGCTTGCGTTCGTCGTTCACGCGCGCCCACGTCGCGCCGGCATCCTCCGAACGAAACACCCCGCCTTCATCGGCTTCGATAATCGCGTACACGCGTCGCGGATTCGCACCACTCACGCTGATCCCGATGTTGCCCCACAGTCCGGCCGGCAGCCCCGGACGGCGCGTGAGTTCACTCCACGTGTCGCCTCCGTCCACCGACTTGAACATCCCCGACCCCTTGCCGCCCGACACCAGCATCCACGGCTTGCGATGGGCCTGCCAGAATCCGGCATACAACACGTTCGGATTGCTCGGGTCCATCGCGAGATCCGCTGCGCCCGTCGAGTCATCCCGGAACAGCACCTTCTGCCAATTCTTGCCGCCGTCCTTCGAACGGAAGATGCCGCGCTCCGCGTTGGGGCCCCACACATGTCCCTGCGCGGCGACATACACGAGATCGGGATTGGTGGGATGCACCCGCACCTTGGCGATCTGTCGCGTGTCGTTGAGACCGATGTTGGTCCAGGTCTTCCCGCCATCGGCGGTCTTCCACACGCCATCGCCATGCGAGACGTTGCCGCGAATCGGGAACTCGCCACCCCCCACGTACACGATATCCGGATTCGAAGGCGCCACCGCGATGGCCCCAATGGTCCCGCCGAAGTAGCTGTCAGTCATCGGCAGCCAGGACAGCCCGCCATCCATGCTCTTCAGCACACCGCCACCCTCGCTCCCCATCCAGTACTCGCGCGGACGGGCCACGCTGCCCGCCACCGCCGACGTGCGACCGCCGCGAAAGGGACCGATCTCACGCCACCGAATCGATCCGAAAGCGCTCGAATCAAAGGGTGCCGAAAGCGGGGCGACGGCCGAGGCAACGGCGCGCGGTACCGGCGGTCTTGCGGCAGGCTTGGCAGTTCCCTGCGCCAGCACGGCGACGAACGGAACGGCACTGACAATGAACGAGGCGAAACGCAGGCGGGTACGTGACACGTTGACAGTCTCCAATTCGGGATGAGTCGCGAAGCGCGACAATGCCGGATTCCTCGCCGCTCGGCAAGCGGGATTCCCCCCGCGGGGTGGCTGGCGACCGGTGTCGGTCCGGCGGCCCTCGGCCCGCGGGACGACCCGGCTGTTTCGGGTCGTCCCGAACGGGCAGCAGGCCGCCGGACCGACACCGGTCGCCAGCCACCAAACACCAAACCAACAACCACGCGAAACCCAATCAAGAGGACTACCGTACAAGATAGCGTAGTGATATCATATCGATACCAACCCTCTCCACCGAGGATACACATGCTCCGCGAAGTCGAAGCCCGCCCCTCTGCGGGCATCATGATGGCTCTCGTCCTGTTCGCCGGCGTAGTCGGCGGCATTGCCCTGCTCATCAACGGCGCCCGTAACGACATGGCCATCAGCGCCATCGGCGGGGTTGCCCTGATGATGGTGTCGCTGCTCTGCCTGCCCGGCCTGTTCAGTGTCGCCCCCAACGAGGGCAAAGTGCTGACCCTGTTCGGCAACTACAAAGGCACGGTCAAGACACCGGGACTGTGGTTCACCAACCCGTTCATGATGAAGAAGTCCGTGTCGCTCCGCGTGCGGAACTTCGAAACCAACAAGCTCAAGGTGAACGACCTGCGGTCGAACCCGGTCGACATCGGTGCCATCGTGGTGTGGCGGGTGATTGACACTGCCGAAGCGGTGTTCGAAGTGAACGACTACGTGCAGTACGTGGCCATGCAGAGCGAGTCGGCGCTTCGCACCCTGGCGTCCGCGCACCCGTACGATTCGCACGGATCAAACGACGTGGCCTTGAGTACCCATCAGACCGAAGTCAACAAGGGGTTGCAGGAGGCGTTGCGCGACCGGTTTGCCAAAGCCGGCGTTGAAGTGATCGAGGCGCGGATCAGCCATCTGGCCTACGCGCAGGAAATCGCCGCCGCCATGCTGCAGCGTCAGCAGGCCAGCGCCATCGTCGCCGCGCGACAGACCATCGTCGAAGGTGCCGTCGGCATGGTCGAGATGGCACTCGACGCCCTGAGTGCCAAGAACATCGTCACGCTCGATGATGAGCGGAAAGCCGCGATGGTCAGCAACCTGCTGGTGGTGCTGTGCTCCGATCGCGCGGCGCAACCGGTGGTCAACACCGGCACGCTGTACTCGTAATCTCAGAGACCCGGACCGACTCATGGCTGAACGGAAGTCCTTCCTCCTGCGCATGGACCGCGAGCTGCTCGACGCGGTCCAGCGCTGGGCGAACGATGATCTGCGCAGCCTGAACGGTCAGATTGAATTCCTGCTGCGGCGTGCGCTGCAGCAGGCCGGTCGCAAGCCGCTGGCGTCGACGCCCGCGGACTTCAATACGTTGGTTGATCACGAAGGGGAGTCATGAATCGCAGTCAGCTCGCCCTGCTGGCGGCGCTGTGCACCGCGCCGCTGGCACTTTGTCCGTCGGCCGCAGTCGGCCAATCCATCGTCACGTCGCGTGGTGATTCCCTCACCCGGGAATCCACCAGCTTCACCCTGGTGGGCGGTACGCGCTCAGGGGAGTTGTCGTCGCTGCGCGTGCCCACCGCACGCGGACTGCGCGCCTCGCCGCGCATCGCGCTGCGTTTCATTCGCTTTCGCTCCACCGCCCGAACGCCGGCCGCGCCCATTGTCTTTCTCGCTGGCGGACCAGGTGACGCGGCGACCCGCGCGTTTTCCACGATGCCGGTCGCCATCCTCGACTCATTGCTGGGCGTCGCCGATGTGATCGCCTTCGATCAGCGTGGCACCGGTCGGTCGGAGCCGAACATGGCCTGCGGCCCCGACGGCGCGTTGCCCCTGGATGCAGCGCCCACCGGCAAGATGCGTGATTCCGTGGCCCGTGCCGCCGCGGCGCGGTGTCTGGCCAGTGTCGCCGCGCGCGGCATCGCGCTCGAAGGCTTCACCACGGCGGAGAGCGTCGAGGATATCGAGTCGATGCGTATCGCCCTCGGCGTGCCCAGCGTGTCCCTGCTGGGCGGCAGCTACGGCACGCACCTCGGCATTGCCTATCTGCGCAAGTACGGTACGAAGTCAACGCGCGCCGTTCTCGCCGGCGTCGAGGGTCCTGACGACACCTTCAAGCGACCGAAGGGCCCCGATGGCGTCTTCGCGGAAGTGGCGCGTCTGGCGGGCAAGGACAGCGCCTTTCGTGCCCGCGCGCCGCTGCTCACCGTGTTCGACAAACTCCGCGCGCAGTTGAACAAGACACCCATCAAGCTGACGCAGGGCAGCACGACGGTCGTCATCACGGCGTGGGACTTACAGCGTCTGGTGGCCGACGCGCTGGGCGACATGCGGTCGGTGTCGGCGCTTCCCGCAGCCATCTATGCCATCGATTCGGGCAACGTGGCGCCGTTTGCCCGCGCCGCAATGCAGTACCGTCAGGCGCGTCCCATCAATGCGATGAACGTGCTCATGAACTGCGCGTCGGGCGCATCGCCGGCGCGTCGCCGAACCATCGCCTCGGAACTCCCCGGGTCGCGACTGGGCACGGTGATCGACTTTCCCGCCACCGCCGTCTGCGAACTGCCCAATCTGCCGCGACTGCCGGACGCGTTTCGGGCGCATGCCTCCAGTGTATCGCCCGTGCTGTTCATCAGTGGCACGCTGGATGGTCGGACCCCGCCATCCAATGTCGAGAGCATCCTGCGCGATTTCCCCAACGGGCGACATCTGGTGGTCGAGTATCAGTCGCACTCGTTGCTGGGCGACCGTGATGTACTGAGCAATACCCTGCTGTTCCTTCGCGGCGTTGACGTGCCCAGTGCGCGCATCACGCGGCCGCCGCCGATTTTCAAGCACTGAGTATTGCCCGTCGCCACCGGCGATCGGATCCCTTTTCACCGAGCCTTTCCATGCTCCACGTGTTCCTGCACCGTTCGCGCCGCCACCTCGTCGTGGCGCTTATCGCTGCGATCGTCGCCTTGGGCGTCGGGTTCCTGCTCAGCGCATTCGCGCCGACGGCGCGCGCCCAGGGAGCCGCCGGCAAGAGCCCGTCTTCAGCCATTACGTACGTCTATCTGCGCGACGCGGGCGACACCTTGGGCCTCGAGGTGTTGTCGCAGGATTCGCTGAACGTGACCGGCGTGCTTTCCATCAAGGGCCAGCCACGCATTCAGTGGTCACAACGCAAGAGCACGACAGGTCCGGGGATGTTGTCGATGGACATCTTTGCCCCCGGCGCGGCCGACAACGCCAAGGCGCTGCAGAGCGGAACCATCGTCATGACGGGCGACAGCGCCTTCGTGGATTTCACCAGTGCCACGCAACGGACCAAGCAGGCACTTCCGTCCAAGTCCGGCGCCTTCCCGCTCGTGAACGCCTCGGTCCTGCACGCCGCCTTGATTGCCGCGCATGCGCGCACATCGAAAATTGGCACCATCAATATTTTTCTCACATCCGGCGCGCAGACCATGGCCGCGACCGTCTCGCAATCGGGTGACACCACCATCTTCAAGCTGGCCTCGTCCGACATGCGCATTGTGTCCGGGCCGGATGGCATGCCCCTATCCATTCAGTTGCCCGGACAGGGAGCGCATGTCATTCGAGCCACCGGCGCCGTGAACGCCGGCGTGGGGCGCATCAACTACAATGCGCCTGCCGATGCGCCGTATGTCGCCGAACACGTGAAGATTCCGTCGGGACGCGGATACGATCTGGCCGCGACATTGACCAAGCCGAAGGGCGTGTCGAAGATGCCGGTGGTCGTCACCATCAGCGGCAGCGGTCCGCAGGAACGCGACAGTCGTATCAGCATCGTCCCCGGCTACGAAATCTTCCGGCAAATTGCCGACACGCTCGGGCGCCGCGGCATCGCGGTGCTGCGTTTTGACGATCGGGGCGTGGGCGAGTCCGGGGGTCGCGAAAGTGCGGCCAAGGGCACCAGTGCCGATTTCGCGGATGACGTGCGATCGATTGTCACCTGGCTGCGCGCGCGGTCCGACATCGATCCCGCACGCATTGCGCTGGCCGGACACAGCGAAGGCGGCATCATTGCGCCGATGGTGGCGGCCGGCAATGCACAGATCAAGGCCATCGCGCTGTTGGCCGGCCCGGCCTACGACGGCCGCAAGGTGCTGATGTTCCAGAATCGACAGGGCATCGACAACGCGCCGGGATTGAGTACAACACAACGGGACTCCATCTGGAAAACCGTGCCTGCCGCGCTTGACTCCATCAGCAAGGCCAACCCGTGGATGGGATTCTTCATGACGCACAACCCGCTCGCCACGGCGCGACGGGTCACACAGCCGGTGCTGCTGCTGCAGGGCGAAACCGATCGCCAGGTCACCGCCGAACAGGTGGACTCGCTCAACACCGTGCTGCGCGCCAACGGCAATCGCGACGTGACGTTGCGGAAGTTTCCGGCCACGAATCACCTGTTCCTGAATGACGCCTCAGGCCTGCCGGGTGGTTATGCACAGCTCAAGGACCCGAAGGTGCGGAAGGACGTGCTGGGTGCGTTGGCCGATTGGGCAGCCCGCGTGCTGCGGTAGCGAGATTGAGCAGGGAGGTCCGCCTCGTCAGCGGACCCGACCTCCCACGCGTAGATCTAGGCTACGCGTAGCAGCAATCGTCACGCTTGACGACGGTCCCCTCCGCCCTCCCCTCCCATGCGACGCACTCCGCTTTCTCTGGTCGCGATCGGCCTCGCGCTGATTGCCTGCGCCAAGACGGCCACTCCGCCGGCTCCGGCACCCACGCCCGTCCCCGCTGCTGCACCGGCCAACGCGCCGGGCCGAGGCGGTGGTGGTGGTGGTGGCGGTGGCGGTGGCGCACCTAACGCCGGTGGTGGCGGCAACCAGGGCGGTGCCCAAGGTGGTGCGGCGGCCGCGCAGGACCCCCAGCCTCGGCCGTACGCCACCGTGATCACGCCGCGCGCCGTGACCAAGTCCGGCGTGTTCAAGGTCCACCAGATCGGCAGTCGACTTTACTTCGAAATTCCGCGCAGCGAACTGGGCCGGGATTTCGTCATCGTCAGCACGCTCAATTCCACCCCGGACGAGATCGCCATTCGCGGTACGCAGGGCGGCAACAACCTCGTGCGCTTCGAGCGTCGCGACAACCGCATCCTGCTGCGCGAAGCCAGCTACAGCGAATTCAACTCCGACACGTCAACGGCGGGCAAGAAGGCGTTCGACCTGATTGCGCTTACCAAGATCCTCGCCGCCTTCAACGTGGAAGCGTACGGCGCCGACAGTGCGTCGGTCATTGAAGTGACGCGCATGTTCACCGGCGGCGTTCCGGAGTATACCGCGCTGGGCGCGCGCGCCACCGTCGATGCCACGCGTTCCTATGTCGATCGATTCGCGGCGTTTTCGCGCAACGTGAATGTCACCGCCGTGCAGACGTTCACGCCGCAGGCCGCCGCGGCCGCCGCGCCCGGAGGTGGACGGGGTGGCGCCGGTGGGGCGCCGGGCGCGACCACGGAACGCTACACGTTCTCGATTGCCAAACTCCCCGACGTGCCGATGCAGCCGCGCCTCAATGACGACCGGGTCGGATACTTCGGGGTGTCGCAGCGCGACTTCTCCGGCGCGTATCAGCGCGTCGAGACCAAGCGCTACATCTCACGCTGGCGCCTCGAGTGCTCCGACGCCAAAGTCGGCACGCTGTGCGTGCCCAAGAAGCCCATCACGTACTACCTCGACCCCGCCACACCGGCGTGGATCAAGCCGTGGATCAAGCGCGGCATCGAAGACTGGCAGGTGGCGTTTGAAGCGGCCGGCTTCAGCAAGGGCATCGTTGCCGCCGAAGCGCCAGCCGATCCCGAGTTCTCCGGTGAAGACGCCACCGTATCGATGGTGCGCTGGCTGCCGTCAGCCACCGAGAACGCGGTCGGACCCAGCCTCAAGGACCCGCGCACCGGTGAAATTATCGACGCCGACGTGCAGACGTATCTCAACGTGATGAACCTCGCGCGCTCCTGGTACTTCACCCAGGTGGGTCATCTGGACAAGCGCACGCACAAGTTCCCGTTCCCCGATTCACTGATGGGGCGGCTGGTGGAGTACGTGACCGCGCACGAAGTCGGCCACACCCTGGGCTTCCCGCACAACTTCAAAGCCAGCTCGATGTATCCGATCGACTCGGTGCGGTCGAAGACGTGGGTGGCGAAGATGGGCCACACGCCGACACTCATGGACTACTCGCGCTTCAACTATGTCGCGCAGCCGGAAGACAACATCGCGCTGGACGACCTGATTCCGAAGGTCGGACCCTATGACAAGTACGCCGTGATGTGGGGCTACTCGCCAATTGCCGGCGCCAGGTCACCCGAAGCCGAAAAGGCCACGCTGGACAAGTGGGCCAGGATGCAGGACACCATTCCGTGGTATCGCTTCGCGAGCGACGCCGGCGCGCAGGGATCCGATCCGGGCGAACAGTCGGAAGCGGTGGGTGACGCCGACGCCGTGAAGGCCACCACGCTGGGTGTGAAGAATCTCAAGCGCACCATGGCACTGATCGAAGCGGCCACGGCGTGGAAGGACGGCACCACGTACGACGATCTCGAGGAGATCTACGGCCGCACCATCGGGCAGTGGGCCACCGAGATGGGCCATGTGGCGCGGATCATCGGCGGTGAATACAAGCAGGAGAAGCTGGTCGGTCAGAAAGGCGTGGTGTTCCGCAATGTCGAACCCGCGCGCCAGAAGGAGGCGCTCAAGTTCCTCCTCGACAACGCCTTCACCACGCCAACGTGGCTGTTGGATGAAAGCATCCTGCGCAAGGTCGAAGCCAGCGGCAGTCTCAATCGTGTAGGCAACGCGCAAGCCCGCGCCCTGACCAGCATTGTCTCCAACGATCGGTTGGCGCGCATGCTGGAAATGGAAGCGATGTCCAGGTCAAAGAGCGATGTCTACGCGGTGTCCGACATGCTGGCCGATCTCCGCAAGGGCCTGTGGAGCGAGATCAGCACGGGCAACGACATTGATGCGTTCCGTCGTCGCCTGCAGCGTTTGTATCTCGAAGCGATGGCCAGCAAGATCAACCCGCCGGCCGCGGCCGCCGCCGCACCGGCTGGTGGCGCAGGGCGTGGCGGTGGTGCCGCACCGGTCTCCACGGCCGATTTCCGTCCGATTCTCAAGAGCGAAATGCGCGCACTGGACGCCGACCTGGCGACCGCCATCGCCAAGACATCAGATCGCATGACCAAGGCGCATCTTGAAGATGCGCGCGATCAGATCAAGCAAATGCTGGATCCCAAGAGCTGAGGTGCCGGAGGTTTGAGCAACTGAAGCGTTGAGCGCCAGAGGGGTGAGCCGGTGAGGGCAGATCCTGATTCTGCCCTCTCTGGCTCACCCCTCTGGCGCTCAACGCTTCAGTTGCTCACCTCTCCGGCAACTCACCACTCAACCATCCCCACCACCTTGTCCTTGATCATGATGGTCCGGTCCGGCACGACCGTGCCCGGCGCCAGATGGCACCCATCCACATACGCGCGAACCCCGATGGAAACACCCGCGCCGATCTTGGAGCGAAACACCACCGACCAGTCCTTGACCGAGACGTTGTCCCCGATGCGCGTCACCTCGTGCGGCAGGCTGGCATCGTCCGCACCGCCATGCACCACCACGTGATAACCGAACTGATCCCCGTTGCCCACATCAATGTCACTGTGTTCCAGTGCATGAAAGGTCACGCGATCCTGCAGACGCCCGACAATGCCGAAGTGAAAATGCTCTCCTTCATCCGCGCGAATCGAGACGTCCCGGCCCACCTTGGCCAATAACGCCATCAGCGGATCATCCATGCGCACGCCGCCCACAATGCGCATCTGAATTTCGGGATGAGACTCCGACAGTCCGGCAAACGTCGGCAGATCGGCATCATGATTGAAATCCGAGTGCCCCGGATCGCGCCCGGCGCCCAGCAACTGCGAGGGCGAGATATGCGCCAGGTCGGAGTAACCGGCCGCGAACGAGCCATTCACATGCAGCACCCCGTGCATGAACTCGCGGTCGGCATCGGTCACCTTGGTGACTTTGCCAAGCGCCTCGTTGTCAGCCTGTTCCTGGGTCTGGATCCACTTCCCGGGAAGGACCTTCGTGCCCGAGTGAATCACAATGCCGGGTGAGACCTTCACCAGGTGCGTGACCATGGCATCCGGCTCGACCGTCGCGCCATCGACGATGGAGTTGAACCCGACAAACGCGGGCAATCCCTTGGGCGCCCCGATAGTGGCCGGTCCGATGATGGTCGCCCCGTGCGCGATGCTCACGAAGTCGCCAACCACCACCAGCTTTCCGGACAGCACCACGTTGTCCTGCACATTGGTGTTGTCGCCAATCGCGATCGGTCCCAGCGTCCCATCGAGCGAGGCAAACGGCCCGACGAACGATCGACAGCCGATCATGATCCGATCGGCCCGCTCGCGGTGGACGCTGGGATCGACATACGAGGCGAATCCCGGACCGGCGGTTTCCGGAAAGACAGAACCGTGGTCACTGAGCTGGGTAAGGGCGCTGCAGGAGGATGTGCCGGAACCCGCCTCGCTATGGATCGGCGCTCCCGACTTCATGGCCGTCGGTTCCGCCTTGCTCGCGGTCGCCACCGGCTTCACCTGCGGGTGTTGCGCCACTGCCTGAGCGGGAGCATTGAGCATGCATAGCGACATCAAGACTACAGTGAATGCAAATGGGGTTTCTTCATGACCGATTCCGGCGGTAAGGGAGGCGTTGGGGGCTCAGGGGAGTATCGGCCACTCGTCCCCTTTGCTGAGTAGCTCCACCTCACTCGCCGCTGTCCGCGCGCCGGTCAGCCCAATAGACTCAAGCGTGCCGCGCCCGCCTCGGGTTTGGCCCTCCTTCCCTTCCCCTCCCAATGCGAATTCGCTCCCTTCCGCTTGTAGCGGCCGGACTGGCGCTCGCGGCTTGTCAGCCCGCGAAGAAGCCGGCCACCACGCCGACGCCCGTGCCTACCAGAAATGCCGGCAATACGCCTGCGCCCGGTACGCCAACACCGGGTACGCCGACGCCGGGTACGCCCACGCCAGGAAATCCCAATCAGCCACCGGCCGGCATCCCGAATCTGGCCGGCTTGGCCGGAGGCGGCGGCGCCGATCCGAACCCGCGTCCCTACGCCACCGTCATCACGCCGCGCGCCAAGTCCAAGAAGGGCGTGTTTGACGTGCACCAGATCGGCTCGCGCCTCTATTTCGAAATCCCGGCCGATCAGCTCAACAAGGATTTCGTTATCACGTCGGTGCTCGCCGGTACGGCCGCCAGCATCGGCATCAATGGCACGCTCGGCACCGACAACGTCATCCGGTTCGAGCGGCGCGAAAATCGCGTCTTCGTCCGCAACATCAATTTCAACAACGTCGCCACCGACAGCGCGCTCTCGACCGGTCGCGCCATGTCGCTGATCGGCGTCTTTCCCATCATGACCGCGCTCAACGTCGAAGCGTACGGCAAGGACAGCGCATCGGTCGTCGAAGTAACGCGCATGTTCACCGGCGGCGTGACCGAGTTTGTTGCCAACGGCCGTCGCGCCACGGTCGACGCCACGCGCTCATACATCGACAAATTCGCCGCGTTCTCGCGCAACGTGAACGTCACGGCCGTTCAGACGTACACACCGCAGGGCGGCGCGGGCGGACTGCCGAACATTCCGGGACTGACGCTCGGCGGCGGACCCTCGGCGGTCACGGAAGCGTTCACCTTCTCCATCGTGCGTCTGCCGGACGTCCCCATGACGCCGCGGTTCATGGACGCGCGCGTGGGATTCTTCGGGGAAACGAAAACCGACTTTGGTTCGCCCCAGCAGCGGGTGCTACCGCGCCAGTATATCGCCCGGTGGCGGCTCGAGTGCTCCGACAAGAAGGTCGGCAATCTGTGCGTGCCCAAGAAGGCCATCACGTACTACGTCGATCCCGCCACGCCGAACTGGCTCAAGCCGTGGATCAAGGCCGGTATCGAAGAGTGGCAGGGCGCGTTTGAAGGGGCCGGTTTCAGCAAAGGCATCGTAGCCGGCGACGTGCCCAACGATCCGGACTTCTCCGGCGAAGACGCGTCGGTGGCCATGGTGCGCTGGTTGCCAAGCCCCGTGGCGAATGCCGTCGGTCCCAGCACCACCGACCCGCGCACCGGCGAGATCATCGATGCCGACGTGCAGATGTATCACAACATCATGGACCTCCAGCGTGACTGGTATTTCTCGCAGGTGGGTCATCTGGACAAGCGCGCGCAGACATTCCCGTTCCCCGATTCCCTGATGGGACGGCTGGTGCAGTTCGTGGCCGCGCATGAAGTGGGGCACACGCTCGGCTTCCCGCACAACATGAAGGGCAGTTCGATGTATCCGATCGACTCCATCCGCTCGCGGAGCTGGGTCGCGAAGATGGGTCACTCGCCGTCCATCATGGACTACGCGCGCTTCAATTACATCGCCCAGCCCGAAGACGGTATTCCCCTGTCCGACCTCATTCCCAAGGTTGGTCCGTACGACAAGTTCGCCGTCATGTGGGGCTACAAGCCCATCCCCGGCGCCACCACGCCGGAAGCGGAACGTGCCACGTTGGATTCGTGGGCGCGCATGCAGGACACGGTGCCGTGGTATCGCTTTGGTGGCGGGGCCGTTGACCCGGGTGAGCAGTCCGAGGCCATCGGTGACGCCGATGCCGTGAAGGCCACGCGACTCGGCTTCAGGAATCTTCGGCGCATCGTCGATCTGGTCGTTCCCGCATCCACCATCGACAAGACCGCCGACTACTCCCTGCTGCGCTCCACGTATGGCGCGGTACTTGGGCAGTGGGCCACCGAGGCCAACCACGTCACCCGCATTGTTGGCGGATCCAACAAGCAGGAAAAGGCGGCCAGTCAGAGTGGTCCCGTGTGGACCGTGGTGCCGCGTGCGCGACAGAAGGAAGCCGTGCAGTTCCTGATTGACGAAGTGTTTGCCACACCAACGGCGATGATCAAGCCGGAGATCCTGAGCAAGCTCGAGTCCGATGGCAATATCAATCGGGTGAGCGGCGCCCAGGGTCGTGTGCTGAGTGCGCTCGTCAGCAATGCGAAACTCCAGCGCATGGTGGAATTCGAAGCCATGGCCGCCAACAAGAGCTCTGTGTACTCACTCGGCGAGATGCTCACCGACCTGCGTCGCGGGCTCTGGAAGGAGATCTACACCGGCGCCCCGATTGACGCCTATCGTCGCCGTCTGCAGGCCACGTATGTGGAGGCCATGGCCAGCAAGATCAAACCGCCCGCCGCCAACGCGCAGGATGCGTTGCTGGCGCAGCTGCTGGGTGGCGGCGGCCCGGCTGGTACTCGCGACTTCCGTCCCTTGCTCAAGGACGAAATGCGCACCCTCGATCGCGAGCTGGCCACCGCCATCGGCAAGACCGGCGATCGCGCCTCACGCGCGCACCTAAGTGACGTGCGCGATCAGATCAAGGCCATGCTGGACGTAAAGGACTGACGCAGCACGGTGTGGCAGTGAACACCCGGGAGGCCAACGCATCGGCCTCCCGGTTTTTTGCCCTCGCAAAACCGCATCAACACTGCGGAACGCGAAATGCAATCAGCGTCAAGGCCATGGCGCCGCTGCGTGCACCCAGTCGATTCTGCGCCACGTACAGCGTGTCGTTCGTCAGCGCGAAAACGGGACGCGTGTCTGTCGCCACGGGCACGAGATGATCGATGCAGGACGACCGCCCATCCGGCGCGATGGTGGACAGGTATGCCCGGACTTCCATCGAACCCTTTTCCATGATGAAGTCCAGATGCAGCAGCGCGGTGCGATTACCGGACAGCGCTCCCAACAGTACCAGCAACGAGGCCGGCGCCGCCTCCCTTGTCGCCACGCGCGTGCTGTCCAGTCGCGTATCAAGATCTGGTGGCACACCGCGACGGAACCGCGACAACGGTGTGGCTGAATCAAGCACGACACCCGCCGTATCGAGATGGTACACCACGTTTGCGCCGGTGAAACCCACGCGGTAGCCGCGTGGACCAAATGTGGCGAGTGATGTCGGAAACGATTCGGCGATGCGCGGATGCGCCAGCAACACCGGGGGAATGGGGCCGAGTTGCCGCACGGCCGAATCCCCCGGCGTGAGAAGCGCGATACTGGTGGTGTGCAGGAGATCCTGCATGCCGAAGAGCACCGTGTCACCCTGTGTCGCCAGGCTGAACGCTTGCGCTGGCAGTCGATAGGCGCCGAGGTGTGCGTGACGCGTCGTCGAGTAGACACTCATCCGATTGAGCGCGGCATCGGCGATCAGCAACAGCGAATCGCCCACCAGCGCCAGTGCCGTTGGCCCGATGAATTGGCCCATGCCGTTGCCTCGCGTCCCGATGGTTCGACGAAACTGACCGTCGCGCGCGAATTCGAGGACGGTGCCACTGCCGACGTCGGCCACGAACACCGCTGTGGGGCTCACCACTACCGCCGCCGGATCGGTCAAATAGTTCAGTCCATCGCGCTGCAACTCCACCGCTGGATGGGCACTGCCCAGTGTGTCGGCGGCAACAGTGTCGCCCGTGCCCTTGGTGCACCCGCCGCTCATGCCCCACGTGACCATCAGCAGCAGGTACTGTGTCGCACGCACCGCCGATCGGGTCATCTGGTTCCTGGAACGAGTGCAGCAGTGGTTGCTGTGGCCCAGGCAAGTTACTCCTGCCGCGCGGGCAACGCCTGCGGACTGACACTCGCTACCGTCCGTCACGTATTTTCCGGTACCCATGACGACCGCCGCTCCGCCCACCCCCCCCTCAGGCGAGATCGCCTCGCTCCGCGCCGCCCTCAAGGGCCAGTACTCAATCGAGCGGGAGCTCGGCCGAGGCGGCATGGGCATCGTCGTCCTCGCGCGTGACGAGCGACTCGACCGACCGGTGGCCCTCAAGGTGCTTCCGCCGGCCTTGGCCGAACAGCCGGATACCCGCGAGCGATTCCTGCGCGAGGCGCGCATGGCGGCCAAGCTGTCGCACCCCAACATCGTGCCGGTACATCGTGCCGATGACATCGGTGGCTTTGCATTCTTCGCGATGGGATACGTGGATGGCGAGACGCTTGGTGATCGCATTCGCGACCGCGGGTCGCTGCCGCCGGCCGACGTCGTGCGCATCCTGCGCGAAGTCGCGTGGGCGTTGGCCTACGCGCACGCGCGCGGTATCGTGCACCGCGATGTGAAGCCCGAGAATATCCTGCTCGAGCGCAGTACCGGACGCGCCATCGTGACCGACTTCGGCATTGCGCGCGCCGATTTCAATCCGTCGCTGACGCAGGACGGAACCGTGCTGGGCACGGTGCACTACATGAGCCCCGAGCAATCCAGCGGCGATCCGCTGGACGGCCGCAGCGATTTGTATTCACTGGGATGCGTGGGGTTCTTTGCGCTCAGTGGGCAATTGCCGTTTGACGGGCAATCGCCGCAGGGGATCCTGGTCGCCCATGCCACCAAGGAGCCACCCTCGTTGCGCTCGGTCGCACCGCAAGTGCCGACACCATTGGCCGCCGTGATTGACCGCTGCCTGCGCAAGGCACCCGTTGAACGATTTGCGACGGGCGAGGAGTTGGCGGACGCATTGGGCAAGGCCATGGGCGCCGTCGAACACCAGGAACGGGAATCGAACTCCAGCGCGATGCTTTCGAATGATGAGGCGGTGGCCGTGTGGCGGCGGGCGGCCGAGCTGCAGGCGGAGGCGGCGGCCCGACTGGAATCGCGGATGCGTTCGGCCACCGAGACGCGCCAACTCGCGGCGGCAACCGGGACGGCGTCGCATGCCGCCGCCGCGAATGGCGATGCGAACGCGAACACGCCCACGACCGTGCCCACCGATGCCTACCGCCTGCGCGATGTGGAAGCGGCCGCCGCCGAAGTGGGTATCTCGCAACGTTACGTGGCACTGGCACTCGCCGAGATCAAGGCGTCGCCAGACGCGTTGCAACGTGCGCAACCGATACCCGAGTGGAAAGAGCACCTCACTACGCGGTTGTTCGGCACCACGCAGCGCACCATATCCGTGTCGCGGATCTTCCGCTATCCACCACGGATCGTACTGCAGGCGCTTGGACGTTCACTGCAGGCCGCGCCGTACTCGCTGTCGCTCAGCGATACGTTGGGCGGCCATCCGCTGGACGGTGGAGTGCTGGTGTTTGCGCTTCCGGGGATGGCCGATGCAAACTACAAGTGGTCGTACACACGCTACGGTACGTTCGTCCCCGAGGTGCGCGTGACGTTGGCGCCGGTGCCGGGCGATCCGCGTGCGTGTGAAGTGACTATGCACGCCGACCTGCGTCGTGGCATCAATGCGAATCTCGCTGGCTATGGCGCCTTTGCCGTCGGGAGCGGAGCCGTCGGGTCCATTATCGGCCTGGCCATCGGCAAGAAGGCGCTGGCGCTGGCTGGCACGGCGTTGTTGGGACCCGTGTTTGGCGGCGCGCTGGCGCTTGGCCTTGGTCTGATTGCGGTGGCGGGACCGACGTATCGCTGGGGGATCGGCAAGACCAGTCAGGAATTGTCGGATGCCTTGGCCTCCGTCGATTCGTCCATTCGCTCCATCGATATTTTTGGCGAGGCACCACCGCCGTCATCGCCGCGCCTGTCCGGCGGTCATGGTGACGGTGGTTTTCTGATGGGGATGTAACATCAACACTTTGTGTGTGGAGTTCACGTGTCTATACGTCCCGTAAAGCGCATTGTGCAGGCTCAACCCACCATGGAAGGGGCGGGCGTGCATCTCCATCGCGCGTTCGGGTTTGGTGATACCGCCGAAACCGACCCGTTCCTGTTGTTCGATGATTTCCGCAACGACATCCCGGCTCGGTATCAGGCCGGATTCCCATGGCATCCGCATCGTGGCATCGAGACCATCACCTATGTCCTCGCCGGCAACGTCGAGCACGCGGACAGTCTGGGGAATCGTGGTGTGCTGGGTGCGGGTGATGTGCAGTGGATGACCGCCGGCCGCGGCATCGTGCATCACGAAATGCCCATGGGTGCGCCGGATGGACGCATGCATGGATTCCAACTGTGGGCCAATCTCCCGTCGACGCTCAAGATGACGGCGCCGCGCTATCAGGATGTGGCGTCGAAGGAGATCACGGAAATCACCGACGACGACGGGACGACGGTGCGCGTGGTGTGTGGCGCGTTCTGGGGACAGCGCGGCCCGGTGGACGGCATCGCTGCCGATCCCGTGTATCTGGACGTATCCGTTCCGGCGGGGCTCCGCAAGTCACTGCCGGTGGACGCGTATCGCAATACATTCGCCTACATCTTCGAGGGCACCGGCTCGTTCCGGCATGCGTCCGGCAACATGGGCGTACTGACCGAGCGCACCGCCGGCAATGACGACGATCTGGTGCGGGACCTCAGTGGCAACCGGTCGCTGGTGTTGTTCGACAGCGGTGACGAGGTGGTGGTGACCGCCGGGCCGCAAGGTATCCGATTCCTGCTGGTATCCGGCGCCCCCATCAAGGAACCGGTAGCCTGGTATGGTCCTATTGTCATGAACACGCAGGCGGAGTTGCAGCAGGCGGTTCGTGAACTTCAGCAGGGCACGTTCATCACGCCATAACGGCACGCACCACGGCGCGCCGTGTTTCTTCCGACGCCTATCCCCCACGTATGTCGCTTCGTCGCTTCACTGGCCTGATCAGCGCCTGCTGCGTCATGGCTTCCGCCTCGCTCGGCGCGCAATCCGCGCCGCCCGCACCAAAGACGTTTGAAGGCTCGGCCTCGCTGGGATTCTCTCAGACCAGCGGGAACGCCAACGCCACTACCACCAATGTCACCAACAAGTTGAAGTACACCATGAAGGGCTGGGCCATCGCCCAGGACCTCGTGTTCTTCTACGGCGAAGCCAACAGCAAGGTCAACGCCAACTTCTGGAACGGCGGCTTTCGCGGCGAACGCCGGTTGATGCCGCGATTGGGCATGTTCGTCGCCACGCGCTTCGACCGAAACGCGTTGCAGGGCATCTCGTCGCGCTTTGAAGAAGGCGTCGGTGTGGACATCACCGCCATGCAATCACCGAACAACAAGCTCACGCTGTCGCTGGGTGGCTCGATGTTCCAGCAAACGCTGACGCCGGGTTCCACGTCGACGTTCAACCGCAATTATCCGGCGGCGCGGGCGGGCCTCGACTACAAACACAAGTTTTCGGAACTCGCGTTCGTGCAGCAGATGGCCGAGTATCTCCCCAACCTCAGCGACACGCAATCGTACCTGCTCAATACCGAGACGGCGCTGGTTGCCCCGCTCATCAAGAACCTGGGCCTCAAGGTCGGATACGTGGTGCGGTACAATGCTCGGCCGCCGGTACGCAACACGGTGGTGCTGAAAAAGACGGATACGTTCTTCTCGAGCGGGATTACCTACAGCTTTTAGAGCGGTGAGCGGCCGAGGAGTGAGCAACGGAAGCGTCGAGCGTTCGAGGGGCGAGCCGGTGAGGGCAGGACTGGGTTCTCCCCTCGCCGGCTCACCCCTCAGGCGCTCAACGCTTCCGTTGCTCACCCCTCGGCCCCTCACCGCTCCGCCCTCTCCGAGCGAAATTCGGCCGCGGCGCACCACAAGCAGGTCCATGCCTTGTGTCAAGCGGTTGCAGCGACACCACGCCGGACTAGGCGCGCACCGCCACGCGCCACACCCACCAGATCAGCAACGACTGCAACGGAAGTCTGATCCACAAGGCGGCCAGATATCCCGCGCTGGCCTGCGTCGCCTGCGCCAGCTGCAGCATGTTGACGTTGGCGGGAAACACCGCCAGCAGCAGCATGATGAGTCCCCACCCGGCGGCGGCACGCGCCGCCGGTATGAGCAATCCAATCGCGCCCGCAATTTCGGCAGCGCCGCTGAGCAGTGTGGCGACTCGCGCATTCGGCACCCACGTCGGCACGATGCGATCAAACCAGGCCGGCACGATGAAGTGCGCAATGCCGGCAATCAGAAACAGCACCACCAGCGGCAGCACGCGCCGCGTGCCCGGCGTTACGGAGCGGGCGTCGGCCACGCGTACCAGAGCACCGCGAAGTAGTGGCACACACTGCCACCCAGCACGCACAGGTGCCACACCGGATGCGTCCATGCGCGGCGCTTGTCGATGTAGAAGACCACACCGCCGGTGTAGAACAACCCGCCGGCAAACAGCAGGGCCAGTCCGGCATGATCCAGTGACTGAAAGAGCGGCTTGATGGCGACGATGATCACCCAACCCATCGCCACGTAGATCGCCGTCGAGAGTCTCGAAAATTTGCCGCTGCCGAAGATCACCTTGAACAGCACGCCGAGTGCCGCCAAGGTCCACACAATCCCGAACAGCGTCCATCCCCAGGTACCGCGCAACACGCCCAGCGTGAACGGCGTGTACGTGCCGGCGATGAGTAGATAGATCGCCGCATGATCGACCACGCGCAGACGCTGCTTGATGCGCGGATGCGGCACCGCGTGATACAGCGTCGATGCCGCGTACAGGGCGATGAGCGTCGCGCCGAAGACGCTGGCACCGATCACCGACGCGCGCTCGCCACGGCTCATGGCGGCGAGCACGAGGATCGGCATACCGATCAGGCTCGCCACGAAGCCCAAGCCATGGGTCACGGCGTTGGCGATCTCCTCGCGGACACTGACAACGCGGTTGGCGGTCATCCGTGAAATCTAATGCACCGCGGCCAGCAGACGCTGCACAAAGCCATCCACCGACTGGTTGGTGTCAATCCAGCGCACCACCGCCACCAGATCGTTCACCGGATCGACATAGATGATGTTGTTCCCCGCCCCGACGTGCACGAACGCCTGCGCCGGCGCGCTGGGAACATATTTGCGGTCGGTGTTCAGGAACCAGTTCATGTAGCCGTACGTGGGCTGCGCCGGCGTTGGCGTGAGCGCCTGCGTCACCCAGGCGTCCGACATCAGCCGCTGCGTGCCCCACACACCGCGCCGTTGCGTAAGCAGCCCGAAGCGCGCCATGTCCCACGCATTGATCATCATGCCGCCGCCCCAGTGACCGCCGCCACTCACCGACTGCACCTGGCGTCCATCCAGCACAATCCAGGAGTTGTCGTAGCCGTACCAACGCCACGTGGTCGACGCGCCAATCGGTTCCATGATTCGCTCGCGTAGCACCTCCGGCAACGGGCGACGCCACATCTGCAGCGCGGCCAACGCCAGCACGTTTACGCGGACATCGTTGTATTCGTACGCCGATCCCGGCTCGACCCGCGCCCGCGTCGTCCACGTATTCACCTGTTGCGCCGGTCGATCGGCCCACTCGGGCTTGCCCCACAGGGTGCCCTCCCAATCGCTCACCTGCCGCAACAGGTTGTCCCACGTCAAGCGCTTGTTATGCGGACTGTCAAACGGGCGCAGCCACTTCGCATCGCCCGGCCAGTCGGCGCCAAGGCCCGTCCCATTCGGCGTCGCGCGCAAGATCGGCCCGATCACGTTGGCCACGGTGTCGTACACGCTGTGAATACGGCCGTCATCAACGGCCAACCCCACCACCGTGCTCAGAAAACTTTTCGTGACACTGTTGGTGATTTCCACGGCCGCCGGGTTTCCCCAGATCGTCACCACGTAGCCGTGTCGCACCACGATCCCCGTGGAACCGCCGCGCGGGGCCAACGGACCGATGGCCGCGCCAAACGGCTCGCGCCCAAACGTCTGGTAGTGATTGAGCTCCAGGTCGCGCGGCGTCTTGCTCTCCTTCTCGATGGCGTACGCAACCGCCTCGGCGAGCTTCGCCGAATCCATGCCGACGGCGCTCGGCGCGCGACGTTCCCAGGAACCGACCGGTGGCACGTACGGTGCCGCTGGTGACGCGGTGGTCTTCCGCGCCTGCGCGCCGGCGATGGATGCGGCCAGCACGCAGGTGCCTCCGACCACCGCCCGCAGCGCGCTCATCGGCAAGGTATTCATTGCAGGATCGTCCGCTTCTTCGCGGCGCTGATCACGCCCGGTACCTTGTTCGCCTGCAGCAGTGCGTTGAACGCCGCCACATCCTGTGTTTCCACCAACTCCACTTCCGCGCGCAGCGCGCTCCACAGCGCTTCCAGTTGCACCAGCCGTTCCTTCACCGGCGTGGTCACGCCACTGTTACCCTCCACCTGACCCAGCAAGAATCCGTACTGCCCGTTGATGCCGTTGGCAAAGTTGATGATGTCCTGGCCGTTGGATGCCTTGGTCGTCATGCGCGGATCGAGTTTCTCCAACTTGCCGGTCAGGGTGCGCCCCGCTTTCGCCACCGTATCGGCCCCGGCCACTTCCTTCGCCCGTGTCACGAACCCCTGCACCTGGGTGCGCAGGTCCCGCACGCGCAGTACGGCTTCGTGAATCTCGTTGATGCGATTCGACAGCAGATTCGCAATCGAGTCGCGCTCGGCGATCACACTGGCGGGTTCCGTGATGCGTGGATCCTGGCGCACATCGAGGGGCTGCGTTTGCACGACTTTCCCGGCGGTCAGTCGCACCTGGTAGCGGCCGGGCGGCACCCGCGCGCCCCCGTCGTTGGGCGCACCAAACAGCAACACGCTGCCCAGCCGCGTTGGCGCCGCGCGACGCAGGTTCCATGAGAAACTGTTGAGCCCCTCTTTCACGGTCAGCCTGTTCACCGAGTCACCTTTGCTGGCATACGAGCGCACCACCGTGTTCTTCGCGTCGAGAAACTCCAGCGTCACCGTGGACATGGAATCGGGCGCTGATGCCAGGCGGAAGAAGATCGTCGCCCCGTACGGCGGGTTGCGGCCGGCATTGCGGGTCGGGCCTGCACCACCGCCAGCCAGGACCGCGGCGCGAGGCGCATACAGATGGGCGGCGGCGGTCGCCAGCGAATCGGCACGCTGACGGATCACCGACAGGTCATCGAGAATCCAGAACGCGCGCCCTTCCGTGGCCGCAATAAGGTCGTCGTGCTTCACCGCGAGATCGGTCACGGGCGTGACCGGGAATCCCGCAAACGGCACCCACTGCGCACCGCGATCGTACGACACATACACGCCGGTCTCGGTGCCCGCATACAGCAGGCCGCGTCGCGTCGGGTCCTCGCGCACCACGCGCACCGGCTCACCATCGCGCAACCCGTTCACCAGTCGTGTCCACGTCGCGCCGTAGTCCGCCGACATGAACACATGCGGCGTGGGGTCGCCTACACGATCCTTGCGGAACGACACGAACAGCGTGCCGGCGTCGTGCGGAGACACCGCAATCTCGTTGACCAATCCATCGCCCCACGCGGCCGGCGTGATGTTGGTCCACGTGGCACCGCCGTCGCGCGTGCGCTGAATCAGGCCGTCGTCGGTGCCCACGTACAGCGTCTTCGCGTCATGTGGCGATTCCTCGATCACCACGATGGTGGCGTACACTTCGCCGCCCGCACCTTCGTTGGTGATCGGTCCACCGCCCCACCCCTGTCGCGATTTGTCGTTGCGTGTGAGATCGCCGGAAATCGGTGTCCAACGCTGGCCGCGGTCACTGGTCTTGAACAGCACATTGCCGCCGTGATACACCACCTTGTCGTCAAACTGCGACACCTCGATTGGCGCGGTCCAGTTGTACCGGTAGCGCGTCTTGTCGGTGGGTTCCGTAAGATTCATCTCCGGCCATGGCATGATGGCGCGCGTCAGTTCGGTGGTGGCGTCGAGTTCCTCGATGATGCCCTGATAGCAACCGCCGTACACCAGACGCGGATTCTTCGCACTCACGCCCATGTTGGCGCTCTCGCAACCCGGACCCGAATCCCAGTCGCGCACGTCGATGCTGCCGCCCTCGGTGCGCGACTTGATGATCACCGACGAATTATCCTGCTGACCACCGTACAGCTTGTACGGAAACGCATCATCCACCGCCACGTGATAGAACTGCGCCGTCGGCTGGTTGTCCTGCGTACTCCAGCTCTTGCCGCCATCCATGGAAATGGAAGCGCCGCCATCGTTGGCATTGATCAGGTAGCGCGAGTCGGTGGGATTCACCCACAACTGATGATTGTCGCCATGCATCGCCGCGACATTCTGGAATGTGCGACCGCCGTCGATGCTGCGCATCACCGGCGCATTCATCACCCACACCACATCGGCGTTCTTCGGGTCGGCCGTCACGTTCATGTAGTACCACGAGCGCGTCTGGATCAGCCGGTCTCCCGACATCAGGCGCCACGACTTCCCCGCATCGTCCGAGCGAAACAGGCCACCGCTTTCCGCCTCAACAATCGCGTACACGCGATCGGGATTCGCTGGCGACACCGCCACACCGATCTTGCCCACCAGCTTGGGCAGTCCGTCGGTCAATCGCGTCCAACTGTCACCGCCATCCAGCGATTTCCAGATGCCGCTGCCGGCGCCGCCGCTGCGCACCATCCATGGGGTGCGCTGATGGTCCCAGAAGGCTGCATACAAGATGCGCGGATTGGTGGGGTCCATCGACAGGTCGCTGGCTCCGCTTGTGGCGTTCTCGCCCTTAAGCACCAGCGTCCATGACTTGCCCCCGTCGGCGCTGCGATAGATGCCGCGGTCGCTGGTGCCTTTCCAGCGATCCCCCTGGACGGCGGCATACACCAGATCGGGATTCTGCGGATGGACGCGCACCGCCGAGATCTGTCGCGAGGTCGTCAACCCGATGCGTGACCACGTGCGACCCTGATCGGTGCTGCGATACATGCCGTCGCCGTACGTCGACGACTGTCCGCGAACGGCATGTTCACCCGTGCCCACGTAGATCACATTGGCATCGGACGGCGCCACCGCGATTGCGCCGATGGAACTTGAACGGAAGAATCCGTCCGAGATGTTCCGCCAGTTGATGCCCGCATCATCGGTGCGCCACAGCCCACCGCCGGTATAACCCGCGAAGTACGTGAGCGGCTGCGACGGAATGCCGGCCACTGCCACCGATCGCCCACCGCGCCATGGACCCACATTCCGCCAGCTGAGCGCGGCGAAGGTGGCGGAATCAAACGGCGAACTCGCGGCGGCAGCGGCGATCGGTTTGGCCTTCGCCTGCGACAGGAGTGCCGTCGGAGCGATGGACAGTACGGACGAAGCGAAGAGAACGGCACGGACGCGTCGCATGGGCAGGGCAGGTATGGGTCGGGAATCAGAGGCACACCAAGGGAAACTATCGTCCCACCGCGTCGCTGCCGATACTCCCACGGATGTCCGCCGCGTCCGCTACCCTGAAACCCCGATTCCGACGCGCCGCCGACCTGACGGCGGCCCGATTGGGGCGGGCGATCCTCGGGTATCTCGCCGTCGTCACAGTGATCATCACGCTGGCGCCCTTTCGCTTCGCGGCCGCGCCGGTGCACGGTCTCACGATGCTCTGGGACTGGTCCGACAGCGTCATGAACGTGGTGATGTTCGTGCCGATCGGTTTCTGCTTTCAATTGACGCGACCGGCGGGCGTGGCGCTGTCATGGACTCGCGTCCTGCTGGTGGGCGCCGCGCTCAGCGGCGGCATCGAGATCGCCCAACTGTTCGAAGCCACTCGCTTCACGTCCCTGGTTGATGTGGCCACCAATTCGGGCGGTGCCCTCATCGGAGCGGCGCTGTATCAGGTGGTCGTCCGTCGCATCGAAGGTCCGAGCACCGTCAGAACGCTGGCGCTTCAACTCCCGCTGGCTGGGCTGGTCTACCTCCTGGTGCCGTTGGTGTGGTTGACGGGACTTGCCAGCGCTGGCGACTCGCGCGTCTGGCTGGTCCTTCCCATTGTGGCATTCGCCAGCGGGATCATCGGCACCGTCTACGCCGCCTACATCGAACCCGCGCGGCGTATCACGCGCGGTTGGTTGCTGGTCGCGGTGCTGGGATGGTACGTCGTGGCGTTGCTCCCCGGCGCTATCCGGCAGCGCGATGTGCTGTTGGCCGGGGCGGCCATTGGCATCGGCGTCACCTGGGTGCGCAGCCTGTCGGCCAGTCGCTACCTCGAGCGCCATGGCACGCGCCGGTTCGAAGGACCCACGTTGCGACTGTTCATGCCCCTGTTCGCGGGCTATCTGGCGCTCTCGTCACTGTGGCCGCTGAACGCTGCGGAATCGTCCTGGATTGGCATGTGGGCGCTGCTGCAGGAGGGCGAAACCACCACCACGTCGGTGTTCGTGGCGCTCGAGCATGTCGCCGCGTTCACGCTGGTTGGGTACATCATCGCCGAGTTTCACGGACGCGATCTGGAGCACTATCGACAGATCGTGTGGCGTGTCGTCACCTGGGGCGGCGGCCTCTCGCTGCTGCTGGAGGCCGTGCGCGGATTTCATCCGGCGTACCGGGCCAGCGCGCCGATGGTGGTGTTCACCATCGGCGCGGCGGTGTTTGGTGGGTGGCTGTATCAACTGCAACGCGCGCACGTGCGGGCCTTGTTGACCCGTCGCACGTCACCGCCCGCAGCTATTTCGTCCGATCGCGACGAACCGGGACGCGCATCCCTTTGATCTTGGTGGCCTTGAGCGCCGCCACAATGTCGTCGGCAATCTCCTCGGGCACTTCCACCGTCGAGTACGCATCGGTGATCTGAATGGCGCCGATCGATCCGGCGTCAATGCCGACTTCGTTGGCGATCGCACCCACCAGGTCACCCGGGCGCATCTTCGCCTTTCGACCGGCACCCACCCATAACCGCGCCACGGCCCATTCCGGGGTCGCGTGGGATTTCGCGCCCGACTTGGCGGCCGGCTTGCCGGTTGGCTTGCGTTCAGGGCGAGCCGCCGGCTTGCCACCCGGGCGCTCGGGGCCTTTGTCACGAAAGAACGGTCGCTTGTCGTCATCACGCGCCGGCCGCGGCACCACGGTCGGAATATCCGCTTCATCCGCTTCGTCGCGCGACTCCAGCATCTTGATGGCCGCGGCCGCGACATCCATCACGTCAAACTCCTCGGCCAGCGACTCCACGATGCTGTGGAATGGCTCGAAATCACCTTCCAGAATCGCTTCGCGCAGTGACGCGCGCGCCAACTCCAGTCGGCGGGAGCGCAAATCGGCCACCGTGGGGACCGTGGCAATCTCGATCCGCTGTGACGTCAGACGCTCGATGTTGCGCAGCAACCGGTGCTCGCGCGGCTCGGCAAACGTGATGGCCACGCCTTCGCGTCCAGCGCGCCCGGTGCGCCCGATGCGATGCACGTACGATTCCGCATCCACCGGCACATCGAAATTCACCACATGCGACACGTGCTTCACATCGAGACCGCGGGCCGCCACATCGGTGGCGATCAACAGGTCGGTCTTGCGCATGCGGAACTTGTTCATCACCCGGTCGCGCTGATCCTGCGACAGTCCGCCGTGCAACGCTTCCGCGCGCAACCCGCGACCGATCAACGTTTCCGTCAATTCGTCGACTTCCGTGCGGGTGCGACAGAAGACGATGGCCGACGTCGGATGTTCGAGGTCAAGCACGCGCGCCAACGCACTCATCTTGTGCGCGCGCGGCACCATGTAGGCCACCTGACGCACGCGAGCCGCCTCACCATCCGGCACCGATTCGCGGTCGATCTTGACGGTGACCGGATCACGCAATTGCCGTTGCGCAATGGAGGCGATGCGCGGTGGCAGGGTGGCGGAAAACAGCGCTGTCTGCCGGGTCTTGGGCGTGGCCGCGAGAATCACTTCGATATCCTCGGCGAAGCCCATATCCAGCATTTCGTCGGCTTCGTCCAGCACCACGGTCAGCAACGCACCAAGCTGCAGCGTCTTGCGCCGCAGGTGATCCATCGCGCGCCCCGGCGTGGCAATCACCACATCGACGCCGCGCTTGAGGGCGCGAATCTGCGTTTCCATGGACGCGCCGCCATAGATGGCCAGCACCTGCACCCCCAACGGCTTGCCGTAACGATGTACCGCCTCGGCTACCTGCATGGCCAGCTCGCGCGTCGGCACGAGAATCAGGGCCGTCGTGCGCTCATTCGGGCGGGCATCCGGCGTCACGCGGTGCAGCAGCGGCAGCGCGAACGCGGCGGTCTTGCCAGTGCCGGTCGCCGCCTGTGCCAGCACGTCGCGGCCGGCCATGAGCGGCGGAATGGCCGCGCGCTGCACTGGCGTTGGTTCTTCGTATCCGAGCGCCGACAGCGCATCGGCCACTCGAACGTCCAGCCCGAGCGATGAGAATCCGCGATCGGGCGATTCGAGTGGTTCGGTCACGTGGTCTGGAGGAGGTCGTCCATCAGCGAGAACACGGTATCTCGCGCGGTTGGATTCTTGAGTGCGCCAAACGTGATCGCCAGGCGATCATTGTCGTCCAGCAGTTCGCGGGTGCAGCCGTTGAGGGCATCGCGAGCGGCCGCACGCTTTTCGTCAGTCAGCAGGGCCGACGCGCGCGGCAGAAATTCGATCTTGGGGCCGCCACCACGCATCGGGCGGGCCGCCCAGAACACGGCGTTCGAGCCAACGCGCTGAAAGCTCACGACGCCAGATGCGGACTCGTCGGTGCGGAATTGGAGCTGCTCGGGTCGTGCCAGACTCCACTCGATGAGCGCGTCCAGCACGGCGGTGTAGCGGGGCCGATCGGAGCCTGCAGTATCCCGGTTCATCGCGGTGATGAACGCGTCGCGGGCGATGGGCAACGTACGGGTCATGAAACCCTCCTTTAATCAGTTAAATCTAGCGGGTCGGGGGCCCCGAATGTCCCGAACGGACCCCGCCGAGCCGATCTGATGGTCTATTTTCCTGTTTATGACGCCAGTTGTCGACTCACTGCCCTTCGAAATCCGTCGCTCGCCCGTTCAGGGCCTGGGCGGCTTCGCCATACATCACATTCCTGCTGGTACGCGTCTCATTGAGTACGCCGGTGAACGCATTACGCCGGCGGAATCGGAGGCGCGCTATCCGGACGTGCCCGGCGAGCGCCATCACACCTACCTCTTTGCCATCGACGATGCGGTGGTGGTTGACGCGGCGGTCAACGGCAACGAGGCGCGTTTTCTCAACCATTCGTGTGCGCCCAACTGTGACGCCGTCATCGATGAGGGCCGGATCTGGATTGAAACGCTGCACGACATCGAGCCGGGTGAGGAACTGGTATACGACTACGCCTACGTCCTGAACGAACGCCACACCCCCGCCGCCAAGCGCCGCTACCCCTGCCATTGCGGGGCCATCACCTGTCGGGGGACCATCCTCGCCAAAAAGCGGTGACAGCGCTGGCCGTCCGTGTTGCGTACAGGTAGGAGCGCGCGATAGGCTGGTGAAGGCTGTTCACTCTACTGGAGATCCCATGCGGTCGTGGTCCGTTGCAGTCGCCGTTGTTGTCACCAGCGCCGCCCTGGGGTGTGCGCATGCCAAAACTGAACCGGCCGCAGCGGCGGCGTCGCCAGTGGCCGCCAGGCCGGAGCCGGGCCGAGGGGGTCCTCCGGGTGAAGGACGGGGCGGCGCGCCGGCGGGTCCGCGCCGCGCACCGCAGCCACCCAATTGGGAGCGTCAGGACTCCGTGCGCCGGGCCCTGGTGGCCGAGGTGCTCAAGTCGGTTGAAGGACGCGAGAACGAACCGGCCGGCAAGGTTTTCAAGAACGTGCAGTTGAACAAGGCCATGCCGGTCAAGGAATTCCTGGCGATGATGAACGAGCAGTACGGGCGCAGCGTGGGCGCCAGCTGCACCGGATGCCACGCCAACACCAACGTGGCCGGTGTGCTCAAGGTGGACTACGCCAGCGAAGAGCCCAAGAAGAAGCAGATCGCCCGGCAGATGGAACGCATGACGCAGTCCATCAACAAGGATCTGTCAAAGGTGAAGGAGCTCGACCAGCCCTATATCAGGACCACGTGCGTGGTGTGTCACCGTGGTGCGGAGCACATGCCCACCACCATGGAGCCACTCAAGAACACGGAATCGCCACCAACACGGAAGAAAAGCTGACGGCTGTTTAGCCCGACTGAATGGCCTGCAGGAAATCGTCCGGCGCATCGAGGTGGACTCCGATGCGCCGGACGCGTTTGGTGACCATGCCAAAGGCACGCAGCGACACGTCGGACGTCAGCACAATCAGCACATTCGGATCGGACGGCTTGGTGATGTTCACGTAGTCCGCCGCCTGGACCGTCCCACTCTGCGGCACCTCCTGCCACGAGGGACGGACTGCCGACTGCACCTGTGCCAGTGGAACCACCCCACGCCACCGGGTGCCCAGCATCAGTTCCATGTGGCCATCTCGCACTTCCAGGGCGCCCGCGCCATAGCGCGCATTCTCGCGCCACAGCCACACGAGCGTCGCAACACTCATCGCCGTAAGAATCCACGCCGCCAGCGGTGACCGCGACGTGATCCAGAGATGCAGCACGCCTGTCTCAATGAGCAGAATGCCGCTCACGGCAACCACCACGGTGCGGCTCTGCGCGGCGAGATACGTGAAACGCCTGGTGTCCATTTCGCTCACGCCACTACAACGCTCTGGGCTGAGCAACGGTGCGTTCGTTGTGCACGTTGCCGGTATTGAGCGTTCCCGTCGGCTCGAACAGCAGCACTTCCACCTCATGTTCGGCCACCGGCCGATGCTCGACGCCGCGTGGCACGATCAAAAAGTCGCCGGCCTCGAGGGTCACACTGCGGTCGCGAAACTCCATGGTGAAGCGACCGCGATGCACGAGAAACATTTCATCCTCGTGTTCATGGTGATGCCAGACGAACTCCCCCTGGAACTTCACCAGTTTCACATCCTGTCCGTTGAGCGAGCCGGCAATCCGCGGCTGCCAGTGTTCGTCAATGCGCGTGAACGCGTCGGCCAGATTCACCTTGTCGGGCACCCGCGCCGATCCAATCGCTCGCGCCATCACGCGATCGTGCTGCACGTCGGTGCCCATATGAAACTGTGTCTTTCCAACCTCCACGAAGTCGTGCTTCTCATAGAAGCGGATGGCTTTCGGATTTTCTTCCCACACACCCAGCCAGAGGGTGCGCCCGCCGCGCGATTGCGCTGTCGTGAGACACGCCTCCATCAGATGCGCCGCGACACCGCTGCCGTGGAAATCGTGGTCGACATAGAACCGCTGGATCTCCACTGGCATGTCGCCGTGCACGCTGGGATGGGTGGCGCCGTGCCGCAACAGCGCGAAGGCGCCCAGCGCGCCGTCTACCTCAACCAAAAGGTACGTGCAGGCGGGATCATTGATTTCCGCCAGTTGTAGCGACTCGCTGAATGCCGACTTGACGTAAGCCGCGAGTTGCGCGGGGTCGTTGTCGGGGCCGAAGGTCCGGGTGAAGATCCGCTGAGAGATCTCGGCGACGGCGGCGGCATCGTCCGGCGTCGCGTGACGGATGCGGAGCTGGTGGGTGGGGCGAGGGAGTGCGGGCATGGGTGGAGAATAACGTCGCGCCATGCGGCCCGCCGAATACTCTAGCGCGCCGGCGCGCCCGGCCGCGCATACGCCGACGGCACCACATCCCACGGCGCCGCACCGCGCGCCTTGGCAAACCCCAACGCATCCAATCGATGCATGAAGTCGCGGTCGAACAGCTTTTCGGCCCCCGGCGCCAGCGCTTCCTCCGATGGCAGCGTCGCCACGCGAAACTCCACGCGCAGCCCCGGAATTCCCGTGCTCACCGCACGCGCCAGCACGTCCAGCAATTCCAGGGTCTGCGGCTGGTGCGCGTAGAACAGCATGTAGTTCGATCGCGTGGCGATCTGCTTGCGATTGGACGGCGTGATGATTTTGGGCTCGGCATGTGCCCACAGGTTCATCAGGACATACACGCGAATGGTCACGCCACGCAGCCCCCGCTCGGCCAGCATGGTGGCCAGTCGCTCGTAGTCACCGTAGGTCAGCAACGGTAACACGTTGGTGATCACACCGCCGTCGCCATGCACATGCCCGTCCACCATCACCGGTGGAAAGACGCCTGGAATGGCCGTGGCCGCTTTCAGCAGCTGGCGACTGCGCGCCAGACCGTTGGCCGTGCTGTCCAGCGCATCGTTCAGTGCCCAGGTGCGACCCGTTCCCAGGTCGTAGTCGGTGGTGCCGAACACAATCTGGCGATCCACCGCAAACGCGCCCCGCAGTGCATCGCGGAACTCTCCGTTGATACTCTGATCCAGCGCACGATCGTACCGCGCCGTGTTGACCAGGCCGCCTGTTCGTTTGAGCCAGAACCACCAGTCGAAGGTCGGGGCGACTCGGTCCTGCGCCTGTCGATACAGCTCGCTCAACGTATCGATGGCGGCCGCAGTGCCCAGCAGCGCATAGGGCGCCTGCAGCGCGCCGGTACTGATGCCCGTCACCAGATCGAACGTCGGCAGACTCGCCTCTGCGCGTGAGCGCCAACCGCGTAGGAATCCCGCGCCAAACGCGCCGTTCTGTCCGCCGCCCGAGAGCATCAGCACGTCCAACGTCTTGTCACCGCGCATCGCCGCCCGACGCACCAAACGCGCCAACACGCTGTCGCGCGTGACCTGTTCGGCGCGAGCAGCCTCCGCCGCATCCTGCTGTAGTTGCGGCAGCGTGGTGGGTGGGCGGTGAATGGTCGCGCAGCCGGGCAAGAACGCCATCACCAGCACCACCGAGAGAACGCTACGCACGTTTCCCGCCCTTTCTGGGTCGTCGCATTCGCGCGCGCCGGGCAACGTCCACCGCCTTCTCCGCCCACTCCGCCAGTCGCTCCGGATCCTCGATCAGGTCGGCCGACACTTCGTAGTACTGCATGACTTCACCACCTTCGCCAAACGGCCGGAACGGGCCCATGCCGATGGCCTCGAAGTCTGATCGTGTTTCGTCATCGACCTTGAAGTACAACGTGTCGTTGTCCATCAAGGCGAAGAACAGGTCGGCGCTATACACGCCCACGCCGCCAAACATGCCACGGGCGCGAACCGCCGGCAGCACCCGACCCAGCTGGTCCAGAATGAACGCGCGATAATTCGCACTGACGGCCATACCAGAGGACTCCGTCTCGGATTACTTGCCAACCACGGCGAGGCACTCGATCTCCACGCGCGCATTGAGCGCCAGCGCCGTGGCCCCGAACGCGCTGCGTGCCGGCTTGTTGACCGGGAAGAACGTCGCATAGATGCCGTTCATGGCCGGCCACTCCTTCATGTCCGCCAGAAACGCGGTGCACTTCACCACGCGCTCCATGGACGAGCCGGTTTTTGACAGCACATCGGCGATGTTCTTGAGCGTTTGCCGAGTTTCCGCTTCAATGCCACCCGCCACCAGCGCCCCCGTGCTGTCCGTACCGATCTGGCCGGCCAGGTAGAGCATGTCGCCCACGCGCACCGCCGGTGAAAAGGGGTTCTTCGGTGGACCGTATGGTGTCAGGAACTCGATCTTCGGCGGTCCCTCGCGCGACTCGCCGTCTTCGTCCGCGCAGGCCGACAACACGATCGCGCTCAGACACAGCAGTCCTCCCAGCCACTTCGTCATCTGATGCTCCGCTTGAATGGAGTAATGGCGTGGTTCACGCCGGCTGCAACGACCACTGGGTGACCGCACCCGACAGCGTCGCTCCGTTCACGTCGAGGTAGATCATGCCGTCGGTGACCGACAACGAAAACTTCATGCGACGTTCGAGGCGCTCACAAAATGCCGCTATGAGATCCCGGTCAATCGCAAACAGCGGAATGTCCGCCGACCGATGAATGCGCTCACCCGTCCACTGCCGCTGCACCTGCGCCGGATCGCGGTGCGTGTACACGGCCACCTGCGGTGACGCCTTGGCGGCCTTGTGCAGGCGTGCCGCATCGGGTGCACCGATTTCGATCCAGACTTTCATTGCCCCCGTCAGGTCGCGCACGGATATCGTGGGATCGTCGGCGTCGGACACGCCCTTGGAAAACACGATCCCTTCGGCGTATTCCAGACAGTACGCGAACACGCGCGCCGTGAAATACTCCGGCGATTCCGACGGATGCATGGCCACCCGCAGCGCCAGCGACTCGTAACACCCCCGATCCACGTTCGACAGGGTGATGTCGAACGTGTACACGGTTGAGGTCAGCGCCATGACGCGCGGTTAGCGTACATGCGTCAACCAGCCGAACGTGTCATCGGCACGCCCGTGGGCAATATCGAGAAACGCCTTCTGGATACGCTTCGTGACGGGACCCGGCTTGCCGGCGCCGATGTTGATCCGATCGACACTGCGCACCGGTGTCAGTTCGGCCGCGGTGCCAGTGAAAAACACTTCGTCGGCCATGTACAGCATTTCGCGCGGGATGGCCTGTTCCTGCACCGCAAGGCCCTCTCGCTTGGCGAGGGCCATGATGGTGGCCCGCGTGATGCCGCCCAGCAACGAACCGTCAAGCGGCGTGGTGATCAACCCGCCGTCCACCACCAGGAACACATTCTGACCGGAGCCTTCGCTGACGGTGCCATGCGTGGAGAGCGCAATGCCTTCCGCGTACCCGTTGGCCAGCGCTTCCATCTTGATCAACTGTCCGCTCAGATAGTTGCCGGCAATCTTGGCCAGCGCCGGCACCGTGTTGGGCGCCATGCGATGCCAACTGGACACGCACGCATCCACCCCATTCGCCAGCGCTTCATCACCCAGATACGCGCCCCACGGCCAGCACGGGATATACACCTCGATGGGACTTTCGAACGGCACCATGCCCGAGGCACCGTACCCGCGCACCACCATCGGACGGATGTAGCACGATTCGACGTTGTTGCGCACCACCAGCTCGCGCGTGGCATCGATCATGTCGTCAATCGAATAGGCCAGCTCTATCCGGTAGATCTTCACCGAATTGACCAACCGCGTGAGATGCTCGCGCAAGCGGAACACCGCCGGTCCCTTTGGCGTGTGATAACACCGGATGCCCTCGAACGCCGCCGACCCGAACTGCATCGAATGGCTCAATACATGGACCTGGGCGTCGTCCCAGCGAATGAACCCGCCGTCCTTCCAGATCCACTCGGTTGCTTCGATACGGCTCATGCGATGCTCGGTGAGAAAGGGAGAAAGTGCTACAACAGGGTATTGACAGTGCCACCATCAACCAGAATGGCTTGCCCGGTAATGAAGCCCGCGCCGTGTGACGCGAGGAATGCGATGGTCGCGGCCAATTCGTCGGGACGTCCAAGACGCCCTGCCGGTGTCTGTGCAACCCATCCGGCATACACCGCATCACGCGTCGCGCCCGTGCGCTGCGTGGTGGCGGCCGCCAGTGACTCCAATCGCTCCGTCGCGGTAAATCCGGGGAGGACGGTGTTCACGGTGACACCGTCGGCAGCGACTTCGTTCGCCAATGTCCGCAGGTATCCGGTCACCGCCGCGCGCAAACTATTGCTCAACACCAACGACGGAACCGGTTCCTTGACCGCCTTCGAGGTAATGCTGATCACGCGTCCCCACTTCCGTGCACGCATCCCCGGTACGAATGCCCGCGTCAGTTCAACCGCGCTGCGCAACAGCAGTTCGCTGGCGCGTGTCCACGCCGCCCAGTCGTGTTCCATGGCCGGCCCGGTAGGCGGACCACCGGTGTTGGCCACGAGAATATCGACCTGTCCATAGCGCGCCGTGGTATCTCGCACGACCGCCTCGAGGCCTTCCACGGTGGAGAGATCGGCCACCATCGACAACACCGGTGCACCGAGCGCTTCCAATCGCGACGCCGCCGCCGCAATCGCATCCGCATCGCGTGAACAGATGGCCAGCGCACAACCTTCGCGCGCCAACGCCTCGGCCGTGGCGTACGCGATGCCTTTGCTGGCCCCGCACACCAGCGCCACCTTGCCGCGAATTCCGTAGTCCATCGTCTAGCGCGTACCGCGCAGATACGCGTCGCTGCCGTCCAGCCAATCCTGACGCGGCGGATCGAACACGTCCACATCCAACGTGTCTTCCAACGCTTCGGCCCGGTGACGCACGTGACTGGGAATCACCAGCACCTCGCCCGCGTGCACGTCGGTAAACGTGTCCCCCGGCGCATCGGCGTGTTCGCCAATCCAGAAGCGCAGCGCGCCCGACAGGATGTACGTGAACTGCTCGTTGTGATGATCATGCGCCGGCACGATGGCGCCCTTCTTGAGATGCACGTGCGCCAGCATCATGCGCTCGGAGTAGATGAGCTGCCGACTGATCAGCGGCGATAACTGTTCGAGCGGGACGTCGGTCCAGGCGAGTTTGCGAGTGGGCTGCATGGGTCGGAAGTGGTTGAGGGAACGAATAAGAAAGACGGGAGACGGGAGACGAAACGGGAGACCCTCAGTCGGCTGGACTTCTCCAGTCTTCAGTCTCCCGTCTCTTCGTTACACGTCTCTCACATACATGGGCGTCGCGGCCACCGTCGGCCGCTCGAGTTCTCCAACCAACAACCGCGCCAGTGCCGTGCGAGAGCAATGGCTGCCCAACCCCACCTTGACGGCCGGTCCGGCCAACACCTCGCCGCCGGCTTCATCGGTCAGACGCGGCGGTTTTACCAGCATCCAGTTCAACTTGCTGTTGCGCACCAGACGCTCCTGCTCGTCGCGATCATCCATGATTTCGGATTGGCCGGTACGGCGCACCCCGAACGACATGAGCTTGAGTCCGATGGACACGTTGCCTGGCATGGCGCCGATCATCGCACCGGTCTGGCAGATGAGGCGCGGCACTTCCTGCGTGCGCATGCCGGCAATGATCGCTTTCGTGGCGGCCGCGCAGAACACCTTGGGGTTCTTTGCGTGCGGTCCCAGAAACACCACGGCGGCATCGGCGCCGCGCAGCACTTCGCGAACGGCCGTCGGATCATTCAACGCGCCCACCACCACCGTCGCCGTATCAGGCGATGGCTCGGCCGGCGCGGTGCGGTAATGCAGGCGTTGCAGCAGTCCCGCTTCCGCAGCGAGCTGCACGAACGCCCGGCCCGTGCGCCCCGAAGCGCCGAACACCGCCACAATCATCGCGACACCGCCGCGATCGAGTCCGCCAACCGACGAGCGCTGGCGTACGAGGCGCCTTCCGGTCGCCAGGTGGTGAGCGAGTCGGTGCCGCGATAGCCGAAACGCAATCCGTTGCACACCGTCCATCGCCCGTCAGCATCGGCAATGACATCCCACTCGAGCACATCGCGACGCACCCGAATACGCGCGACAAACCGGTTCGTGGCGCGTCGATCGATGTCCTGTTCGGCCACGGTCACGACTTCAGCGCGACCCACGATCGTGTCGCCTCGAGTCTCAAAGGGGAGCAACGTATATCCGGCGAGCAAGGTAGTCGGGAAATAGGACTGACCACCTTCACCGCACGCGGTCAGCGTGTCGAGGGCAATCGGGTCCGATGTGGATTCACGAGACGCATCAAGAAACGCCCGCACAACACGTTGCGCGGTCACCAGCACTGCGGAGTCCGGTGGCGTGGAGGGGATTCCCGTCGCCTCCCGAACTCCGACGTCGCCTCCGAGACCAGGTGTCGACGCCTCGCCGCACGCCACCAGCATCACGAGGACCAACAGGCTGCCGGAAGCAACGGTAAGACGCATGCCACAAGTTGCACCCCCGGGGCGCCTCGCGGGAGCGCCGGAAGCAGACGAGATTGTCCCCGTCCTGCGGCGCGTCCGCATTTCCTGTCCTCTTCTCGGAATCTCCCGCAATGTCGTCGTCTGTCCAACCCCGAGTCCCCTCCGATATCGAAATCGCGCAGGCCGCGCGGATGCGTCCGATCACGGAGGTCGCCGCCGATATCGGTTTGGCTCCCGACGACATCGACCAGTACGGACGCTACAAGGCCAAGCTGCCCCTCGCTCTCGCCACCCAGCCGGCCAAGGGACGACTCGTGCTGGTGACTGCGATCAGTCCGACCCCTGCGGGCGAGGGCAAGAGCACCGTCAGCGTGGGGCTTTCCCAGGCGCTGCGCCGCCTCGGCAAGAACGCCATTCTCTGCATGCGCGAGCCCAGTCTGGGACCGGTGTTCGGCGTGAAGGGTGGGGCCGCCGGCGGCGGATATTCGCAGGTCCTGCCAATGGACGACATCAACCTCCATTTCACGGGCGACTTTCACGCCATCTCCAGCGCCCACGCGCTGTTGTCGGCGCTCATGGACAATCACCTGTACCATGGCAATGCCCTCGGACTCGACACCAAGCGAATCACCTGGCCGAGGACCATCGACATGAACGACCGCGCGCTGCGTCAGGCCATTATCGGCGTTGGCACCGGCAATGGCGCCGTGCGGGAAGAACGCTGGGTGATCATCCCCGCCAGCGAAGTCATGGCCATTGTGGCGCTCGCCTCCAGCGCCGCCGATCTGGAGCAGCGGCTGGGCAATATCATTGTCGGTGCCACCGCCGGCAGTACCAAACAACCGGTGCGCGCGCGCGACCTTGGCGCCACGGGCGCGATGACCCTGCTGCTCAAGGACGCCTTGCGTCCCAATCTCGTGCAGACGCTGGAAGGCGGACCTGCCTTCATTCACGCCGGGCCGTTTGGCAACATCGCGCACGGGTGCAACAGCCTGGTGGCCACACGCAGCGCGCTGGCGCTCGGTGAGATCGTGGTGACTGAAGCCGGGTTCGGTTCCGACCTGGGCGCCGAGAAGTTCTTCGACATCAAGTGCCGCGCCGGTGGACTTCGGCCGGAGGCTGCCGTCCTGGTGGCCACTGTGCGCTCGCTCAAGATGCAGGGTGGCCTGCCCAAGAACGCGCTCGATCAGGAAGACCTTGGCGCGCTGGAGCGCGGGTTGCCGCATCTCGCGCATCACATCGCCAATGTCCGCCAGTTCGGCGTGCCCGTGGTGGTCGCCGTCAACCGCCGGCTTACCGACACGGAAGCCGAAGTGGCGATGGTGATGGACTACGCCGCCAAGCATGGTACGCCGGTGACGATGTGCGATGTGTGGGCCAAGGGCGGTGAGGGTGGTGAAGCGCTGGCGCAGGAGGTGCTGCGTCTGCTGGCCGAAGGCACCGCCGACTTCAAGCCGCTGTACGACGCCGCGCTGCCCATTCGCGACAAGCTCAACACCATTGCCACGCGTGTGTACGGCGCCGACGGCGTGGACGTCACACCGGCCGCGCAGCGGTCCATCGAGTATCTGGAGTCCATCGGCATGGGCACCACGCCGGTGTGCATCGCCAAGACGCAATACTCGCTCACCGACGATGCCACGCGACTCGGCACGCCGAAGGGATTCCGTCTCACCGTGAACGAGGTCTACGGATCGGCCGGCGCCGGATTCGTGGTGGCCAAGTGCGGCGACATCATGACCATGCCGGGGTTGTCGAAGAAGCCGGCCGCGGAAGGGATGAAGCTGCGGCCGGATGGCACCATTGAGGGGCTGAGTTGAAGAAGACGGGAGACGGGAGACGGGAGAATGGAGACGGACGATCCGACCGATCCTCAAGCGTCCGGTTGGACGTCTCCCGTCTTCCGTCTCCCGTCTCCCGTCTCCACTTCCCCCTGCCCCCGAGTGACATCCATCACCGCTTGACGCAGTCCCGCCGCCTGTTCCTCCGGGCACCGCAGATGAAACATCACGTCGACGCCGAATGCTTCTTCAACGACGTCCACTTCAAATGCGGGAAAGAGCTGTTGCACGGCGCTGATGGCGGGATACCCCACGCGCACGATCACGTCCACGCGCGTCACGCGCATGACGCGCGGCACTGATTCCAGCGCCTGTTGCACGGCCGCGCTGTACGCTTTCACCAGACCACCGGTGCCCAGCTTCACGCCGCCAAAATAGCGCGTCACCACGGCGGCGATGTCCCCCAGTCCGCTGTGTTGCAGCACGGTGAACATCGGGCGGCCGGCGGTCCCATGCGGTTCGCCGTCGTCGCTCAGTCCAATACGATCGCTACTGCCCGGTGCGCCGATCACATACGCCCAGCAGTTGTGCGAGGCATCGGAAAATTCGCGCTGGACTTCGCGGATGAACGCCTGTGCCTCATCGACGGTGGCCGTGGGCGTGACGGTGCACACAAACCGACTGCGATCAATCACCAGCTCCGTGCGATGTCGACCCGCTGGAATCGGGTAGCGCGGCGTGGCGGGAACGCGTTCAGTCACGACCCGGTCGACGCGGCCCACGGCGCGCCGACGAACCCGATCCGGCACCCGACGCGCCACGACTTGGTGCACCCGCCGGCTTGGACTCCGCATACGGCGACGCCTTCGGCGCGGGGCGGGCGGCAGGCTTGGGCGCTGACGAACGGGACGCTGCCGGCGGGTGCCGATCCACCACGGCGCGCCAGCTTGGCTGCGGCACGTGCGCGATCGTCCGCCTTCTTCTTGCGGATCTCCGCAATCCGTTCGGCAATCGGCACTTCGAGCTTGGCTTGCGGCTTGGCGTAGTAATCAAAGCCCGGCACCGTAATGCGCGGCAATTGCTTGCCGATGGCGCGCTCGATCTGTTTCAGCTCGCCTTCTTCTTCCGGCGACACAAACGTGAACGCCTCACCCGTTTGCTCGGCGCGGGCCGTGCGCCCCACGCGATGGATGTAGTCGTCCGGCGCCACCGGCACGTCGAAGTTGACCACGTGCCCCAGTGATTCCACATCGATGCCGCGCGCCGCGATGTCTGTGGCCACCAGCACTTGGTACGCGCCGTCCTTGAATCCGGCCAACGCCTGTGTGCGCTGCGACTGCGAGCGATTGCCGTGAATGCGCTCGGCCTTGATGCCGTTCGTCACCAGCTGCGACGCGAGACGATTGGCCCGATGCTTGGTGCGCGTGAACACGAGGGCCTGCGGCATGTCGCCGCGCTTGAGCAATTCCACCAGCAGCGCGCTCTTGAGCTCCTGCGCCACCGGATACACCGCCTGCGTGATCCCCTTGGCCGGCGCCGATTGACGCTGGAGGTTGAGCGTCACCGGCTTGTTGAGCATCTCCTGCGACAGCGCGGCGATCGGTGCCGGCATCGTGGCGCTGAAGAACAGCGTCTGCCGTTTCCGGTTCGGCAGGTGACGCAGGATCTTCTTGATCTCCGGCAGGAAGCCCATGTCCAGCATGCGATCGGCTTCATCCAGCACCAGGAACTCCAGCTGGTCGAGCTTGGCGTACGGTTGCCGGAAGTGATCGAGCAATCGGCCCGGCGTGGCGACGATGACATCGACGCCGCTGCGGAACGCATGTTCTTGCGGTCCCATCCCGACGCCACCAAACACCGCCGCTGCGGAAATCGGCGTGTGGATGGCCACGTCGTTCAGACTTTCGTGAATTTGCGCCGCCAACTCACGCGTGGGCGTGAGGACCAACCCCCGCGTTGCCCCGCGCGGCTTGGCCATCAACTGGTGCAGGATGGGCAGCAGAAACGCGTAGGTCTTCCCGCTGCCGGTCATGGCGCACGCGAGAATGTCGCGACCCTCGAGTCCGGGCGGGATGGCATCCGCCTGAATGGGGGTCGGCCGGGCAAACCCCAGCTCCTTGAGGCCGCGGTGCAGGTTGGGATGCAGCGCGAAGCTGGTGAACGTCGGCAAAGTGCTCAGAATCGGGTCCAGGTCATGAGGTAGACCTGAAAGGTGGCTGTTTTGCCACCGAATAGGCAGTGACCACCGCAACCGGCCAGTTCTGGCCGGCCGGCCGGACGTCTCCCGTCTTTCCTTCTCCCGTCTCCCGTCTTTCCTACCCTGTGGCCGCTATCTCCTCGCCCGGATTCACAAACTGATCCACCTCAAACTGATACTGCCGGTTGTACAGGTCGCGATACCGGCCACCCAGGGCCAGGAGTTCGGCGTGTGTGCCGCGCTCGACAATCTGCCCCGCCTCGAGTACCAGGATCTGGTTGGCACTGGTGATGGTGGACAAGCGGTGCGCGATGACAAACGTCGTGCGTCCCGAACGCAAGCGACGCAGGCCTTCCTGAATGGCCTGTTCGCTTTCGCTGTCCAGTGACGAGGTGGCTTCGTCGAGAATGAGCACGCGCGGATCGGCCAGGATGGCGCGGGCAATGGCCACGCGCTGACGCTGGCCGCCCGACAGCTTCACGCCACGTTCGCCCACGATGGTGTCGTACTGCTGCGGGAAGCCCGAGATGAACTCGTGCGCATTGGCAATCTTTGCCACCGCCTGCACTTCTTCATCCGTCGCGCCCGGCTTGGTGAAGGCGATGTTTTCGCGCACCGTGCCGTCGAACAGGAAATTGTCCTGCATCACCACACCCAGGTGGCGGCGATACTCGCGGAGCTTGAGCTCCGACAACGGCTCGCCGTCAATCAGAATCTTGCTTTGTTGCGGCTGCGCAAACGCCATGATCAGCGAGATCAGCGTACTCTTGCCCGAACCGCTGGAGCCCACCAACGCGGTGGTGGTGCCGGCGGGTGCCGTGAACGTCACGCCCTTGAGCACCGGGACATCCTTTTCGTACTCAAACCAGACGTTGTCGAACTCCACGCGACCCACCACGGCGGGCACGGCGTTCTTGCTGGTGTCTTCCTGATCTTCCGTGGCCATGTCGCGCAGCTCGCGAATGCGATCCAGCCCGGCAAACGCCTCGGTAATCTGCGTGCCGATGCTGGCAATCTGCACCAGTGGCATGGTCACCATCGCAATGAAGAACACGAACGTGATGAGACTGCCCACTGTCATGCGGCCCTCGATCACATCACGTCCGCCGACATACATCGCAATGAGGCCAATGACGCCCACGACGGCCAACCCCAGCGTGCCGGTGAGTGACGTGCCCGTGATCGTCGCCGCGATATTCTTGAACAGCTTCTGGACGCCCACGCCGAACACCGCCTTCTCCCGCTCCTCGGCCGTGTACACCTTGATCAGGCGGATGCCGCCGATGGTTTCGGTGAGCCGGCCCGTCACTTCCGCAGTGATGATACTGCGCTCGCGGAAAATCGGACGCAGCCGCTTGAATGCGATGCTCATGCCCGCCCCGAAGAACCCGAGGAAGACCAGCGTGACGAGCGTCAGCTTCCAATTCAGGTAGAGGAGAACACCCAGCGCCGCGATGGCGCTCAGGACGCCACCAGTGAGCTGAATGAGGCCCGTGCCGATCAGGTTGCGGATGCCTTCCGGGTCGTTCATCACGCGCGACACGAGCACGCCACTCTTCGTACTGTCGAAAAAGCGCACCGGCAAACGGATGAGATGCCCTTGCACCTCCTCACGAAGCCGGGCAATGGCCTGCTGCGCCGCAACGCTCACGACTTGCGAGAGCGCATAGCCAGTGATGGACTGGACAATGGTGGCACCAAGGCCGGCCAGCGCGATCAGCCCAAGCATGCGGATGTCGCGGTTCGGCAACACGGTGTCCAGAACAAACTTCGTGGACAACGGCAACACAAAACCGGCCGCACGGCTGAACACCATGAGCGTCAGCCCGATGCCGACAGACTGGCGATGCGCATAAATCAGGGCGCGGGCTTCGGCCCAGGCGCGCTTGGTGTCGTACTTGGGTTTCTTGGGAGTGGGAGAGGCCATTCCGGAAAGTACATCGCCGACGCCGGGTTTGCCGCCGTCTTGTGCGGCCCTTCACCCGCTATTTGCTTCTCAGTATGCACATACCCAGCGCGGAAACCATCGCGAAGATGGAAGTCCTCGCCGACCTCGAGGCCGATGTCGACGAGCTCATGGTGGCGCATGAAGCCAAGCGCATTCTCTGGTTTCCCAGCGAGCTGCTGGCCCCGCCGCCGGACACCGACCCGGATGCTCACGTGAAGGGGCTGCGCGACCGCGCCCGCGGCATCAGCATGCCGGGCCGGGTCGCGCTGGCGCTCAACCTGCTCACCGAGGAAGGACTCCCGCACTTTCATCGCTTGCTGGCCGTGTACCTGGGCAGCGATTCGTTTTGGGCGCGCTGGACCAACCTGTGGACCGCCGAGGAGGATCGACACGGCGCCATTCTGCATGACTACACCCGGGACAGTCAGATTCTGAACAACCCGGTGCTTGAGAAGATGCAGTTCGAGTATCTGCGCGCCGGCTTCGAACCTGAGTGGGACAAGGATCCCTACCGCGTGTTCGTGTACACCACGCTGCAGGAGCGCGCCACGCAGGTCAGTCACGCCAACACCGGCAAGTTGGCCAGCGAATACGAGCCGCTCATCGGCACGGTACTGTCCAATGTGGCCAAGGAAGAGGCGCGCCACTACGTGTTCTATCGCGCCATCTTCGAGAAGGTGCTCAAGCGCGATCCCAACGGCGCCATGCTGTCGGCGGCAGCCATCATGCCGTCCATCGAGATGCCGGGCGTGAACATGCCGCATTTCCGCGAGATGGCCGACGTGATCCGCCGCGCCGGCATCTACGGACCGCGCGACTATCTCAAGATTGTCGAGGAGCAGATCAAATACTGGGCCATCGACGCCGTGGACGGGCTCAACGAGATGGGACGAAAGGCGCAGGAGAAGATCATGGCCGTGCCGGCGCGCCTTGAACGCGTGGCCGACATGATGGAGACCCGCAGTCGCGCCAAGACGTTTTCATTCGCGGTGGCGTTCCAGCGCGAATTCGCCATGGACTGAGGCAGGGTCAGCGACCCAGCCCCTTCACCAGCACATCCGGAAAGTCGCCGAATATCCCGTCCACTCCAAGACGCGCAAACTCCCGCACCTCGGCCAGCGGATCGCCGCGATAGCGCGCAGCCAGGAACGTCGGCTCCGAACGCAGCGTCCACACGTGCACAGCCAGCCCGACCGCATGGGCATCGGCAATCAGCGTCGTAGGCACGGCGTCCACACTCGCACCGATAATCATCCGGCTGTTCACGCCAATCGCGTCCGCATACCTGGCGATCTCACGCAGTCCCGCCGGGCTCGCCAAAACGGGGTCGGACATCAGCATCACCAATCGCACGCGTGTTTGCGACCGCAGCGCTTTCAACGGTCCGGCCTCGAAGCATTGAATGAACACCGGTGCCTCGCGCGTATCGAGACCGCGCGATTTCAAGGCGGCCAGCAGACGCCCGGCCAACGGCAGACCGATCGACGCGAAGTAGGTGGGATGCTTGAGCTCGGGATAGACCCCCACCACCCGTCCCCGCCGTCGACCAGCACTATCGGCCAGCAGCAGTACCTCGTCGAACGTGGGGATTGCAAACTGCCCATCGTACGCGTGCGAACGAAACGTCAGCCGCTCGCGCGCGCGCAGCGTCCGCAACTCGGCCAGCGTGAAGTCCTCCGTGAACCAGCCGCTGACCGTGTCGCCATCCACCACCTTCCTGGTGCGCCGCTCCGGGAACCGTTCGCCGACATCGGTCGTGCCACCAATCTCGTTCTCGTGGCGGGCCACCAGCACGCCGTCCTTGGTCGATACCAGGTCGGGCTCGATGAAATCGGCGCCCATATCGATGGCCAGTGCATACCCCTGCAGCGTGTGCTCGGGCCGGTGTCCGCTGGCACCACGGTGGGCGATGATGATGGGCGACGCGGGGCGCTCGGTGGACAGAACTTGCGGCGACGCGTGACAGGCGACGGCCAGCAGCAGGGGCGAGAGCCGACCGATCAGACGGTGATGGAGCACAGGCATGGTCATGATGGTGAAACTACTGCGCTCGTCCACCGCCGCCGACCATCCCGCCGCGCTGTGACCCAACCGCGACGGAATTTTCCCCTTCAAACCGTCGTGCAGGCCGGAGCCCCGATGGGGTCACGGATAGCCAACGGGGACGCCTTAGGACAACTTGTCAGGGATGTCAGACGCCCACGCCCCAGATCTCCCCAGACAACTCGGTGATGCCTTGGCCGACGTCGACGCCCCGTGTCAACCGCCACGGGGAGATCGCTGATGCTGCCGCGCGCGAGTGATGCCCTCCTGGATGCCATTCGGGCGCACGATGCAACGGCGGTTGCTGCACTGCTCGATGCGGATCCCACACTCCGTGATCAGGGCGGCGTTGGCGGCGAAACGCTGGTGCTGTTTGCCTGCTATGTGAATGCCACCGAGATGGCTCCGCTGTTGCGCGGCAATCGCCCGTACGACGCGTGCGAAGCGGCCGCGCTTGGCGACTTGCCGGCGCTCAACGAAGCGCTCGATCGCGATGCCGATCTGATTTCGCGTCGCAGCAGCGATGGCTGGACGCCGTTGCACCTGACCGGATTCTTCGGACGCGACCACTGCGCCGCGTTTCTCATCGACAATGGGGCACCGCTGGATGCCCTGTCCACAAACGCCATTCGCAACACGCCGCTGCACGCCGCGCTCGCTGGCGCAACCAATCCCACATTGGTGCGTCGACTGATCTTTGCCGGAGCCGATGTCGAAGCGCGCGGTGAGAACGGCATTCAGCCGCTGCATCTGGCGGCGTCGCGCGGCGATCAGGCCCTGTGCGAACTGCTGGTTTCGCGCGGTGCCGACCCGCAGGCGAGCATGGATGACGGAACCACGCCGGCGAAGCTCGCCAAGGCGCGGGGCTTTACGGCGCTGGCCGAGATGCTCACCTCGCGAACGGCCGGATAGCGCGTCGCGCGGTGTGAAACGTCGAGGGCCGCCCTTTCGGACGGCCCTCGGTGTTTGCGCTACTTCCGCGCTCCCGGCAGCGGCCGGTCGTCTTCATCAATCCCGAAGCCGAATCCGCCGCCGCCGTCACCACCACTCACGCGCTCCACCCGCAGCACGCGCGACATCGTGGTGCCGCCGGCAACGATGGTGATGCGGTAGTCCCCCGTGCCCATCATGACATTCCCACCGCCACCGCCGCGACGACCACCACCACCACCGAAGCCCAAACCAAGCGCCGCCATGTCATCGCCCAGCGCGTCGCGCAACGGTCCAAACGCCGCCATCAGGCCGGCCACGCCACCGGCAGCGGGATCTGCACCGGCACCCGGCGGCCCACCGCGACCGCCACCCGGCGCACCAGCAGCCCCAGCGGCGCCGCCGCGTCCACCGCCAGCCACTGGAAAACTCGGCGTCGCAAACGTCTCACCCGGACGTTCCTGAAAACCGCCGCCGGCACCGCCGCGACCGCCACCGCCGCCGATTCCGCCCAGCATCGCCTGCATCGCGGCCGGCGGTTCACCGGTTTGGGCCGACGTGCGAATCATTGCCATCATCGGCGCAGGAACGGCGCCGGCCTTCTCGAGCGAGTCGAGTACGCGCGTGATGCGCTGTGCGGTCTTGATGCTGTCGCGCAGCTGCGAGGGTGACAACGCAATCACCGCCGCCGTCGAACGCACCGCGCCACGGAAATCCCACACCACGTTGTGCAACCCCGGCTGGCCGGGACCCGTGAGCGTGCGCAGCGTGTCGCCCGCCGCATTCTGAATGATGATGCGCGCCTGTCCGCCCGCCGCTTCCGTGAGTCGATACCACAGCGACGCCCCGTACTGCGGACTGGGCGCCTGGAACGTGCCCTGACCCACGTTGCCGCCATTGATGGTGGACTCGCCCCACTGGAACGCCGTGCGTGGGGCAAACAGCATCGCCTTGGCCGCCAGCGTGGTGGGTGTGAGTTGCTGCAGCGGCGTGATGTCGGCAATCCAGATGGACCGCCCGTGCGTGCCGGCAATGAGTTCACCATCGCGCGGATGAATGAGCAGATCGTGCACCGGCGTGGTGGGCAATCCACTCATGAATCGCTGCCACGACTGCCCGCGATCGATGGAGACATAGGCCCCGATGTCCGTGCCCACGAACAGCAGGTCGCGATTCTTCGTATCCTCGCGAATCACGTGCACGAAGTCCGTCTGGCCCGTGGGCAGGTTGTTCACGATCGACGTGAACGACTGCCCGAAGTTGGTGGTGACAAACACATACGGGTTGAAGTCGTCCCGACGATGGTTGTCGAACGTGACATAGAAGGTGGCGCTGTCAAAGTGCGATGGCTCGATGCGAGACACATACGAGCCCGCCGGCACCCCCGTGAACTTGGCCGTGACTTCATCCCAGTTGGCCCCATCGTTCTTCGTGATCCATACGCGACCGTCATCGGTACCGGCGTACAACAGTCCCGGACGCATCGGCGATTCGTTGAGCGACACCACCGTCCCAAACGTTTCCGCGCCGGTCACGTCGGGCGTGATACCGCCAGTGGTCTTGAGCGCCACATACAGCTTGGCCGAGTCGGCATACGACAGTTCGGGCGAGATGGGGAACATGTCGTCACCGTACTTCACGCTCTTGAGCACACGATTCGCGCCAAAGTACAGCGTTGCCGCATTGTGCTTGGAGATGATGAACGGTGTATTCCAATTCCAACGCAACGCATACGCCACCGAATCGGCGCGCTGACGCGCGCGAAACGCCGCCATTTGTTTCTTCTGTGCGGCCGTGGCGGGCTTGGTGGTGTCCGGCCACGCGGCGAGAATGGAATCGTTCCACTGCAGGTAACCACCATCGCGCCACGTAGGCTTGCGCAGCCCTGTGCGCTCACCGGTGGCAAAGTTCAGGCGGCCCATGCTGCCACCCTGCGACTCGGTGTAGATGATGTCAGGATTGGTTTGATCCTGCTGCGACACAAACCCATCGCCGCCACCGGTGTTGTGCCACATGGCGTTGGTGATGGGCCCCTGCTTGCGGCGGCTGGGTCCGCACCACGAGCCGTTGTCCTGCAAGCCACCGCACACCCGATACGGCACGGCCATGTCGGCCGAGATGTTGTAGAACTGTCCGAGCGCGATGGAGTTGGGGAACAACCAGTTGCCGCCGCGATCGTTGGACACGCCAATGCCACCGTCATTGCCAGTGATGATGCGTTGCGGATCGTTGGGATCGATCCACATGGCGTGATGATCCACGTGAATGCCTTCGGTGGTGTTGCCCGCCGTCTTGCCGCCGTCGCTGGAATACTTGACTGGCGTGGACGACCAATACACGCGGTTCGGATCCTTCGGATCGACGCGCACCTGGTTGTAATAGAACGGGCGCGTATTCTCAGGATTCATGAATGCCCACGTCTTGCCGCCATCCTCCGAGCGGTACAGTCCGCTGGGACGGGTCTGCGCCTTGGCCTTCGCATCCTTTGCGGCATTCGGCGCCGTATCCGCTTCCACCAGCGTGTACATGATGTCGGGATTCGACTGCGCAATGGCGATGCCGATGCGCCCCTTCATGGTGGCGGGGAAACCACCGCCCTTCACCTCCGCCCACGTCTCGCCACCATCGGTGCTTTTCCACAGCGCGGAGCCCGGGCCACCGGAATTCAGGAAATACGGTCCGCGTACGCGCTGATAGCTCGCGGCCCACAGCACATTCGGATTGCGCGGATCGAGTTGCACATCCACGAAGCCGGTCTTGTCGTCGATGAACTTCTTGATCACCCACGTCTTGCCACCGTCAGTGGTCTTGTACAGGCCGCGTTCCTTGTTGGGACCCCACGCATGACCCAGCGCCGCAAGCCACACGGTGTTGGGATCGGTGGGATGCACCACAATGCGCGCAATCGCCCGCGTTTCGGCCAGTCCCATGAACGCCCAGCTTCGTCCGCCATCGGTGCTTTTGTAGACCCCGCCACCAGGGGAGATGGAGTTGCGCGAATTCGGCTCGCCGGTGCCCCAATACACGACGTTCGTGTCCGATGGAGAAATGGCCAGGTCGCCGCCCGACGACACGCGCGCCGTATCCATCACCGGCTTGAACGTGACGCCGTTGTTGGTGGTCTTGAACAGACCGCCACCGGCACTCGACACATAGAACGTCTTTGACGGCGACGGAATGCCTTCGATGTCGACAATGCGGCCCATCATGTTGGCGGGGCCGATGTTGCGCCATCGCATGCCGGCAACCGTGGCCGGATCGAGAGAAGCCTTGGCAGGAGCGGCCGGCTGCGCCGCAAGCGTACTGGCGGCGAGCGCGGCCAAGCCAGCGGCGAGCGAGAAAGCCCGGGATATTCGCATGGGAGTCAGGGCAGGAGGGGATTGTTTCAGTCGCAACATCATAATACGAATGGCGATGGGGCAGTGTTGAGGTGTACAGACGGGAGACTGGAGACGGGAGACGGAAGACGCTCGGTCAGCCACTTGGCCGACTGGGACGTCTCCCGTCTCCCGTCTCCCGTCTCCCGTCTTCCCCGCGACGCTACAGCGTCGGCGCCAGCATCTTGTACAACACCGGCGTCACCAGCCGCGCGATCAACGTACTCGACACCAATCCGCCAATGATCACCCACGCCAACGGCGAGTACAGCCCCGAACCCTGCAACGCCAGCGGCAGCAACCCGCCAATGGCCGTCAGTGTCGTCAGCACGATGGGCAGAAACCGGATTTCACCGGCCTTTTGAATCGCATCGTCCAGATTCATCCCTTTCCGTCGCAACTGATCGGTGAAGTCCACCAGTAGAATGCTGGTCTTGATTTCAATGCCCACCAACGCCACAAAACCGATCATCGCCGTGAAGGACAGCGTGTAGCCACTGATCAGCAGCGCGACGATGCCACCGACAATACCCAGCGGAATCACGCTGGCCACCACCAGCGTGGTGCGGAAGTCGCGGAACTCCAGCACGAGAATCGCCAGAATGGCGAACACCGTCACAATGATGGCACCGCCCACGCCGCCAAAGCTCTCCTGGCGACTCTCGATCTCACCGGCCGGACGCAACGCGTAGCCGGCTGGCAGGGCGATGGAATCGAGTCGGGACAACACGGTCTTGGTGACCGCATCGGTGTTGTACCCCGATTTCACGTACGACGTGACCGTCACGGCGCGTTGCCGATCATGGTGATTGATCACCGTGGGTGAAGCATTGAACGCCGTGCGTGAAATCTGCGACAACGGCACCATCGCGCCCGACACGCTGCTTACCTGAATGCGCTCCAACGCCTCGGGCGCGGGTCGGCCGTTGTGCGCGATGCGCACCACCAACGCATACTCCTCGCCACTCTCGGAACGGATCTTTCCGGCCTCCAGTCCGGCAATGCCCAGCCGCAGGGTACGCTCCACTTCGGCACTGGGCACGCCCAGCAGGCCGGCTTTCTGCTTGTCGACGAACAACCGAAGGTCCGAACGGTTGAGTCGCACCGGGTTGTTCACATACTGCGTACCGTCCGTGGTGGCCAGTACGCGTTCGTACTGCGCAGCCAGCGCTTGCAGCGTATCCAGATCAGTCCCCTCCACCCGCATCGCGATGGGGGCGTCAATGGGCGGACCGTTCTCGAATTCCTTCAGCTCAATGCGCGCCCCCGGATACTCGGCCAACCGCAGGCGAAGCGAATCGAGCATGCGCGGTGTTTTCACATTGTCATACGCCTTGATGAGCACCAGCAGCTGTGCGCGATTCGACGCCTCCGAGCGCTGAAACACGTTGTAGTACATGGCGGGATTGTCCTTCCCCACGTTGGCGAAGATGCTCTTGGTGCTGGGATGCGAACCAATCACCTGCTCCGCGTAGCGCGCCGCCCGATCGGTTTCGGCCAGCGAGGTGCCATTGGGCGTTTCGATGTCCACGTGGTACTGTGGCGTCCCCGCCTTGGGAAACAGCGAGAACCCCACCGCCGGGATCAGCGCCATTGAACCAACCACCAGCAGCGCCGACAACAACAGCGTACGGCGTGGTGCGGCCAATGCCCGATGCAACAACGGCGCGTACGTGCGACGAATGCCGCCGTCCAACCACTGCAGCACGCGATTCCCTTCTGCCGTCTCGTGTCGTGGCATCATCCGGCTGGCCAGCCATGGGATAATGGTGAGCGACACCAGCAGCGAGGCCAGCACGGCATACACCACGGCAATCGGCAGCGAGCGGATGTACTTGCCCGACAGCCCCGGCAGGAACAACAGCGGCACAAAGGCAAAGATGAGCGTCGCCGTGGCACCCAGCACAGCCACGCCAATCTGCTTCGTACCCTCAATGGCCGCCTCGGCGCGTGACATACCGCTGCGCAGGAAGCGACTGATGTTCTCCACCACTACAATGGAGTCATCCACCAGCAGCCCCAGCGCAATCACGAAACCCACGATGGTGAGCTGATTGAGACTGTAGCCGGTGGCGTTCAGCATCACGATGGCCAATGACAGCGACAGCGGAATGGAGATCATCACGATCAGCGATGCACGCGTGCCCAAGGGCAGCAATGTGATCAATACCAACGCCAGCGCGATCCCGAAGTCCTTGGCCAACTGCCCCAGCCTGGCCTCCACGTTGCGCGTCTGGTCAAAGCCGCGCGCCAGCGTCACGCCCTTGGGCAACTGGCGCTCCAACACATCCAGCTCCCGCCACACGGCGTCGCGCACCGCCACCACGTTGCGTCCGCCCTGCACCGCCACGGTGACGAACATCGCGCGCTGCCCGTTGTATCGTCCAATGTGCACGGCCTCGCCATCGGCCCATCGCACGGTGGCCACGTCCTCGATGCGGATCACAGCGCCGGCCGCACCGCCAATGACGGTGCGTTGCACGTCATCCGCACTCCGGTAGCGTCCCGGCGTTGCAATATTGTAGCGCCGTGTGCCGACATCGACCGACCCACCGGGAATCTGCAGATTGTCGCTCCCCAGCGCATTCAGTATCTGCGCCGTCGTGGGGCCCAGCGTGGCCATTCGCCCCAGATCCAGCGTGACCTGCATTTCGCGCGGCGGCACGGCTACGCGCTTCACCGTCTTCACACCATCGATGCGCGCCAAGCCGTCCTCGAACCGTTTGGCCAGGTCGTCCAGTTGGGCGAACGGCATCGCGGGGGCCACCAGCGCCAGTTGCAGCACAGCCAGGTCGGAGTTCTCGTTGCGGATGACGTCCAGCCGCTGCAACGACGCCGGCAGGTCGGGGCGCACACTGTTCACCTCGCGCAACACCTGATCGTACTTGCGGTCGGCATCCACGTCTGACTCGAACTCCACATTCACGATACTCAGTCCATCGGCGCTGGTGGACTTGATCTCTTTCACGTCAGTCAGCGCGTTCAACCGTTTTTCGAGTGGCTCGGTGACCAGTTGCTCCATGTCCTCCGGTGACGCGCCGGGATACACGGCCACTGCGGTGAAGATCGGCACCGGGAACGCCGGGTCTTCCGCGCGCGGGATGGACATCCAGTTGGACACCCCGAGCGCCGTGAACATCAGAAACAGCAACACGGTGAACTGCCAACGTTTCACCGCAAAGGTGACCAGCCCGTTCAGCATGTTCATGGCTTGCTGCCTGATGGTGTCGACTTGTCGCTGCCGGGCAGGGACGCAATGCGCACCCGCGCGCCCGCCGTCACGTACGGCGCGCCGCGCGTGATCACGCGGGCCCCGTTCTCCAACCCGGTCACGGCCGCGTTGTCACCAACCAGTTGGGTGATGCGCACCTTGTGCGGTTCGGCGATCAGTGGCTCGCTGGCGCCCACGGTATACACCGTCGCCGAGTCCGCATCGGCTTCGAGTAACGCATCCACCGGTACCAGCGTCGCGGCGCTTGTGGACCGCACGGCAATCGCTGCGCGCCCCACCAGTCCCGCCCGCAACGCGTCGGCGTCACGCAGCGCAATCTCCACGACATAGGTCCCGGTGCGCACGTTAGCGCTTTGCCCCACCAGTGAGACGGCGCCGCGATACACGGTGTTGGGCATGGCGTCAAAGTGTACAACCGCCACGTCTCCCACGTGTACGCGCAGCGCGTCGCGATCGGGTACGCTCACCCGCAGCACGCGACCGCGGGCCGAGCCACCCATCGTCAGTACCGGCATGCCCGCACCTATGGTGGTGCCGGCGGTGGCCTGCCGCGTGAGCACGGTGCCATTCTCTGGTGCCACGATGGTGGCGTACTCGCGATTCACGCGCGCCGTGGCGTAATCGGCGCGCGCCGCGTCGAATGCGGACAGTGCATCCTGCGCTTGCACCTGCGTGGCCACGCTGTCGGCGGCCAGACGCTTCACCCGGGCCGCATCACGCTCGGCTTTGTCCATGCCCACGCGCGCCTTGTCGACCAGGGCGTCGATCTCCCGCAGATCGAGCGACGCTAGCAGTTGTCCTTTGCGAACCGGCGTGCCTTCATCCGCCAGGACGCGGGCAATCACGCCGCCAATCTTGAACGACAACGGAATTTCGTCGCGTGACCCGAAGGTGCCGGTAGCCACCACCGGCTGCGTCGCGCTCCCCGACGTGACGGTGGCGACTGCCACGGGTACCGCGAGCGCATCGGTCGCGGATTTGGCGTCGGCGTCACCGCGACAGGCCGAGAGCGCGAGTGCGGCAAGTACAATCAAGGTGTTGTTGGTCGTCATGGATTACTCGGGAAGCGTGCGCAGCGCGGCGGCTCGTTCAAGCTCGACGACACGCGTGGCGAAAGTGAACCGGGTGATGATCTGGTTGATGGCGGCCGACGTATACGCCGAGCGTGCGCCGAGGAATTCGAGTGGCGAGGCGAGGCCCTCGGCGAAGCGTCGCTGCACCAGAGTGAAGGCGCGTTGGGCAGAGACCAAGCGATCAGCGGCGGTGGTGAGCGAACCGCGTGCCGCCTGCACGCCGTCGTAGGCGTTCTCCACTTGCAGGCGCACCGCGCGTTCGGCGTCGCGTCGGCGCAGGTCGGCTTCGTTGCGCAGCGCCGTGGCCTGTTCGCGACGCGCGCCGTTGCGACCGCCGCTGAACACATTCCAGGAGAACACCAGATTGGCCAGCGCTACATCGTCGTTCTTGCTGACGCGGTACTGATTGCCCTGAATGCCGTAGCTGGCCGACAGCGCCAGCGACGGCAGATAGCTGGAGGTGGCCAACCGACGCTGCGCGTTGGCCAACTGAATGCCGGTGGTGGCCTGCCGCAACTCTTCCCGATGTGCCATCGCATGGGCCACGGCCGCGCTCAGCGTCAGCGAATCGACGCGCAGCAGCGAGCTGTCGCTGGCCAACGTGATCGGCGCATCGGGCTCGCGATCCCGCAGCAGGTTGAATCCGCGTTGCGCCGCCGCACGCTGGCGGCGCGTGTCGTCCAGTTGCTGCTGCACTTCGCTGCGTTCCGCGCGCGCGCGCAGCAACGCGTCGGGAGTGGCCTGCCCCGCGTCAATGAGCCGAGTGCTTACGCGCACGTTCTCGTCCAGCAGCGGCAGGGTGGCTTCCAGGGTGGCGACCGCCTGATCGAGACTGGCGTACCCCAGCCAGGCCAGCTGCACATCGGCGGCCAATTGACGCATGGCGGCGTGCCGTCCCGCGCCCACCAGATCGCGCTGGGCGCGGGCCGCCGCAGTCGCCGCGCCAATGGCGTCGTTAAAGATCGGCAACGTGAGCTCGAGCTTCGATTCCTGCTTGAAGGGGAGCGTGGCGTTGATGTTGGTGGGGAAGCGCGGCTGGCCGATAAGCTGGTTGAGGGCGTTGTAGGCCGGATTGATGAAGTCGCCGATGTTCACCACGCCGCTCACTTCGGAATAGCGGGCGTTCACATCCAGCGACGGCAGGAAGCGGCCGCGGGCCTCGCGCACCTGCGCATTGGCGCGGGCCAACTGGGCCTGCTGCTGGGCCAACGCGAGGTTGGCCCCGATGGCTTCGGCCACGTAGGCATCGAGGATCGTCCGAGCTGGCGCGGGCGATGGCTGTGATTGCACCGCGGGTGCCAACACCAGCGAGGCCGCGAACAGCGCGATGGTGATGGCGAGTATTCGTAACGCAGATCGTTGTGCAAACATGAGTCTTATACGTAACAATGTTAGGTAAAGCGGCCTAGAGAAGGGCGCCGAAGCGCCCTGGTGGTTGCCGTGAGGTTATGCGTTCACAACGGGCGATCAGTCCGACGGGTTTCGAAGTGCTCCACGAATCATGACGTCCACCAGCGACCGGATGGTTTCGCGGGGCGGGGCCCACTGGATATGCGGGTCGTCGGCGTGGTTCATCCACAGCGAGACCACGCCATGGATAGCCCCCCAGGTCATTTGGGCCAACTCGTTCGGGTCGGACAGTTCCGGGCGGTAGAGCCCCGCCTGAATGCCTTCCGTGACCGTTTGCAGCAGAAACGCATAGGCATCCTCATCCGGCGGAGAAATCGGATTCCCATCGCAATCGACCATCGAGTGTTGCATTGATGTCATGAACATGAAGCGATACTGGCTTGGATTGGCGATGGCAAAGTCGGCGTACGACATCCCCATCCGGCGCAATCTCTCAATCGGATCCTCGATGCGGCCAATCTTGTACAATGACTGACCGAGCGCCTTGAAGTCGACCATGCACAGCTCAACCAGGAGGGTGTCCTTGTCCCGGAAGTGGTGATAAATGGCCGTCGGCGTATAGCCGATTTTCTCCGCGATGGCCCGCATGGTCGTGGCCTCCACCCCCTCGCTCACGAACAGCTCCCGCGCCGCGTCCAGAATGGCCTGGCGCGTTTCAGCCTTCTGACGCTCCCGGCGGGCAAGCGACCCACTTCGGATGGCGGATGTAGTCATGGACGTAAGTTGCGTGAATGACCTAACGTTGTCAAGTGAGTACTTGGTACTGAGTACTGAGTACTGAGTACTGAGTACTGAGTACTGAGTACTGAGTACTGAGTACTTCCGACTTCCCGGTTCCGACTGCCTACTTACAGCCCATGTCTTCGCTCCCGCTGGTCTCGTCGCCTGTTAAGGCCATGATGGTCGTCGTCGGCCTCGGCATGGGCGCGCTCGACGTGAAAGAAAAGGTCGATGAACTGGATAAGGCCATGCAGACGCGATCGGCGCGCGCCATCGGCCAGCAGATGGTCATCCGCGATCCCTACTTCGTGGTGAAGACCTGGGGTGGGCACCTCGGAACCTGCGGCCACAACACCTGGTGCTACCTCGCACCGCCCGGTGAGTCGAGCTCCGCGGGGACTCCCATCTCGTCGTGGGCAAAGGTCGGTCCCGTGTACGTCGCCCGCATGGCGGTCCTCCCCATCATTCAGACCGGGCGGACGCTCTTCAATCAGGGCTGGACCGCGCGCGCCATCTTTCTCTTCTCCTTCGTCGTAGCCTTTCTGCTGCTTCGTTCACGCGCGGAGAAAGACGAGACTCTTCCCGGTGGCGTGGTGGTGGGCCTGCTGGGCTTTCTCGTGGTCAGCATTGTCCTGTCGTTTGCCTTCAACCTGCTGCTCCGCTTCGGCAACTATGTCGCCGGCTATTGGGGCGTCCTGGTGGCGATCGCCGCCGGCATCTACTTCACCCTCGAACTGGCCGGCAAGGTGCGCGAACTCATGCACCTGATTGGTGTCGGCAAAAAGGACTGATCATGACATCCGCGCATTTCCGTCTTCTGTGGGTCGCCAGCCTTGTCACACTCGCCGCAAACTCCGAGGCACAGACGCCACCCGCCGCGCCACCACGCCCCGCACCATTGACGCTCACCACCACCGCATGGCCCGACGGCGGGGTGATTCCCATCCGGTACACACAAGCGGGTGAACAAGTCTCACCGGCGTTGTCGTGGACCAATGTCCCCGCGGGAACGGTGGCTTTCGTCATCAACATGATCGATCCCGACGTCGCCATCGCGAAGGGCACCGAAACGCAGCCGCATTGGATTTTCTGGAACATCCCCGGCACCGCGACTGGCGTGCCAGAAGGCATCAAGCCGGGTGGCGAACTACCCGATGGGTCACGCCAGATCAGCGCCACTGGACTCCAGTATCGCGGCCCCGGCGCCGGCGCCAACGGACCGCTGCACCACTACACGTTCGAGGTGTACGCGCTCGATGTCAAAATCGACGTCACCGCCTCCACCAATGCACAACCCGTAGCCGCCGCCCTCGAAACGCGCGCCAATGTGATGAAAGCGATGCAGGGACATGTACTCGGCAAGGCCGTCTATGTGGGTCTCTTTCGCAGACCGCAATAGACGCGTTGGCCCTTGAACAGCGCTCAGGGTCGGGAAATTTCGCTACTCCCGTCTCCCATCGCCCGTCTCCGGTCTTCATTCGCAGGACGTTCCCTGCGCATCGAAGGCCGCAAGACTCCGTGGCTAGCGTCACGGTCGGCGCTTGGAACCACTACCATTCATGGTATTCCTTCTCTCATGAATACCGCCACCCACCGCCGCCCGTCCGCCAATACCCGCCGGCAGTCGCTCATCCGCCTGTGGATGCTGGTGCTGGCGTTTGGTGCCCTGCTGGTCGCGCTGCGGCCCACGCTGTTGTATGCGCAACCGGTAGGCCGTCTGGGGGCGGCGTGGACTCTCCCCGATCCCAATGATCTCCTGTCCCGCGTTATTCGTCGCATCGTGACGCAGGACAAGCCCGGTGGCGTGCCCGTGGCCGAGTATCCGCAGCGGGCCTTTGGCCGTGAGGAGACCGCGGCGGCGGTGCGCGCGTTCGCCGGACGCGCGGTGGCGCTGTCTCCCGCCGTGTTCGATGAGGTCAACGCCTGGCCGGTGGCGCGAGCAACCGACACCCTGCCCTGCGCGAGTGTCCCGACCGTCACGCCGGCCAGTCTCACCAGCGCCCCACCGGGGCCCTGTGCAACGCCCAACGCATTGTGGCTGGCGGTGACGAAACTTGAGCGGGGCGAACTGCCGCATGAACTGCACGTGTGGTACGCCACGCGATTCCGCAGCGACGCGCAAGGCAGCGTGCAGAGTTCCACCTACTCGTTCTGCGAGCGCTGGCTGCGAGTCAGCGGGGTGTGGAAGTACGACGGATTTGTGCGGATGACCAAGGGAGTGGTCGCGCCCTGATTCACCGCGTAGCATGTTCTATTGCGGTAGAATCATCTCCCATTCCTGCACGCGATCATGGCCACCTCTGTTGCTCCCTCCGCGTCCAGCGCCGCCGAGTCAGCGCGTGAATTGCCGTGGCATCTCACAGCAGTCGTCGTTGGTGCGTCCAGCATCCTGATCGGCATTCTGTGGGACATTTCGTGGCATCGCACCATTGGCCGCGACACCTTCTGGACGCCGGCCCACATGGCCGTGTACTTCGGCGGCACGCTGGCCGGACTGTCGTGCGGTGCGCGCGTGCTGTGGGAATCATTTGGACGTGACGCGAGTTCCGGTGATGGCGTCCGCATCTGGCGCTACTTCACGGGCCCCATCGGCGGGTGGATCTGCATCTGGGGTGCGTTCGCCATGCTCACATCGGCGCCGTTCGATGACTGGTGGCACAATGCGTACGGACTGGACGTCGAGATTCTCAGCCCACCGCACGTGGTGTTGCTGGTGGGCATCGCGGGCATTCTGATTGGGGCGCAAACAATGGCGGCCGCTGCGCAAAATCGCGCCGAGGGTTCGCCCCTCTACTCCAACATCTTTCTGGTAAGCAGCGGCGTGCTGGCGACCATGGCAGCCGTCGCTATTACGGAATACACGTTTGCCACGCGTACGCATCAAAGCCTTTTCTACGTCGTCACCGGTGGTGTGTATCCGGCCATTCTGGTGGCCGCCGCCATCGCGTCGCGCGTACGGTGGCCCGCCACGCGAATCGCGCTGATCTACATGGGGGTCATGGCGGCACAGGTCTGGATATTGCCACTCATTCCCGGCAGTCCGTTGCTCGGGCCTATCGGGCATGAGGTCACGCGAATGGTTCCCCTGCCGTTTCCAGTGATGCTCATCGCCCCGGCCATAGCGATCGACCTCGTGTTGCGTCGCATGGAAGGCCGCAATGTGTGGCTCACCAGTCTGGCACTCGGCGTGTGTTTTGTCGCCGCGTTTGTCGTGGTGCAGTGGCCATTCGGGACGCTTCAAGCCACGGAGATCGGGCGCAACGCGTTCTTTGGTGGCAGTCATGGTGACTACGGTCAATCGGCGGAGTTTCTCGTTGGTCCGCGCCAAATGTGGTCCGATGGAAAGGGTGTTGCAGCAACGTTGGTAAGCATCTTCACATGGGCGGTACTCGCCGCCACTCTGTCGGCGCGACTGGGGCTGTCGCGCGGCGCGTGGCTGCGTCGCGTGGTGCGCTAGAATGGCGCCGCAGATACGCCTGCACCCGGCGACGGGGATTCTGCCGGGAGAGGTTGGAGCAATGAGGGGCTTGAGGGGTGCGCAACGGAAGCGTCGAGCGTTCGAGCGGCCAGCCGGTGAGGGCAGGACTGGGTTCTACGCTCACCGGCTCACCCCTCGAACGCTCGACGCTTTTGTTGCGCACCCCTCAAGTCCCTCACCGCTCCCACCCTTAGTGACAATGCCGAGACACTCTGGAGACTCCGCACCAATGATGTTCCGTCTGTCGCAGCATGCACCGCCCGTCTGGCAACGCGCCTCAGCCACTCTCTGCCTGTTGTCCGCGCTGTGGGTTGCGACGAGTGCACACGTGGGCAGCACACTCGTGGTACAGGACGGCATGGCCGGTCCATATGGACTGCGCGTACTGGTGCGTCCACCAGGGGTGATTCCCGGACGTGTGGAAGTGGTAGTGCGTGCCACCACGCCATCGGCCGTGCCAACCAGTGTGTCCGTGCGTCCCGCGCTCTGGCGCTATGGGTTGAAGGGCGCCGCACCGGCCGAGCCGGCAACGCCAGTGCCTGGAGAAGTCGGCACGTTTTCCACCACGGTGTGGATCATGGCATCGGGATCATATGCCTTTCACGTGCAGGCCCAAGGACCTGCGGGCGATGGCACACTGGTCGTACCCGTGACCAGCGTGGCCACCACCGCCAGCACACTCCCCCCGTGGATGGGTTGGATGCTGTCTGCCTTGGGCGCGCTCTTGGTACTGGGCCTCGTGTCCATTGTGGGTGCTGCCTCACGAGAAGGAGCGCTTGGCGGTGGTGCGGCCGCGCAACGCGCCGACCGCCAGCGGGCGCGCAAGGCGATGGCGGTTGCCACCGTGTTGATCGCCGTGATGCTCACCGGAGGTTGGAAGTGGTGGGGTGCCGTCGACCGTGACTACCGTCGCCAACTGGACAAGCCGCTGGCCGTAGAGACGACCGTGACACCGGGTGATGCGCGCACCCTCACGCTGCATGTCACCGATTCATCATGGACGTTTGTCGATCCGCAAGAGCCCGGCGTGCGAAGGCAGTCCGGCACGCCGCTCATGCCCGATCACGGCAAGTTGATGCACCTGTTTCTGGTGCAAGTCGGCGCGCAGGGCGCGGTGGCCCATGTGCATCCACTGCGCACCGATCTCAGCACCTTCACCACGCCGCTTGCCGGTGTTCCCGCAGGGAAGTACTGGCTGTTCGCGGAAGCCGTGCGCGAAAGTGGGTACACCGTGTCGATGGCCGATACGGTGGATGTGCCAACGGGAGCGTCGACGCCCAACGTTGACGGCGACGATGCGTGGACCGCGATGCCGACCATGGCATCGGCGTCACCGGCCGTGCTGAGCGACGGCGCGCACATGTCCATCGCCATTGATGGCACGCCCACGGTTGCACGCGATGTCACCATCCGCGCGCGCGTGACAAACGCCGATGGCTCGGCCGCGACGCTGGTCCCATGGCTGGGGATGGCAGGACACGCCATGGTGGTGCGCACCGACGGTCAGGTGTTCATGCACCTGCACCCCATGGGCACCGGTTCAATGGCGGCGCAGGAACGACTGTTGCGGCGCGAAGCGGGTGACACCGTGATGCACGGCGACCAACAACCCACGGCGATGGACAGGCCGAGCATGGCGGGGATGCCCATGACGGGTCCGACGGGTGAGGTGAATTTTCCGGTGGCTTTTCCGTCGGCGGGCGCGTATCGCGTGTTCGTGCAGGTGCGGCGAACCAGCGGTCGCATTGAGACGGCGGCGATGGATGTTGTGGTGCCGGCACCCTCGCCGAAATAGCAAGCTTCCGACTACTTCACCGCACTGGCCGCCCACCCCGTAGCCTTCTGCAACCGTTCCAGCTCCAGCTGCACTCCCGGCAAGGCCGCCTTGCCCGCTGCGGTCCCCATGAGGTTGTGCATTTCGTATTGGTCCGTCACCAGATCGTACAATTCGTCCATGCCCGAAAGCTCGGTGTAGTGGATGTACTTGTACCGTTCGGTGCGCACGGCCTGATAGCCCATCGTCACCATGCGCGGAAACACCTTGTCGCTGTAGTACTCAATCAGCACTGACGGCCGCCACGGCGCCGCCCTGCCCTGCAACAGTGGCATCAACGACATGCCTTGTCGCGCCACGGTGTCGGTGACCCCGGCCATGCCGAGCACGGTGGGGACGATGTCAATGGTCTGCACCAACTGCGCCGGCGTGATGCCGGCGGTGACCAGTCTGGGGTAGCGAATAATGAGCGGGATGCGCGCCGTTTCCTCATACGCCAGACGCCGTTCTTCGTCCAGACCGTGCTCGCCGTAGAAATAGCCGTGATCGCTGGTGAACACGATGATGGTGTTGTCGAGTTCACCCAACTCTTCCAGCGTCTTCACCAGACGACCAAGGCTTTCATCAACGGCCAGCAGCATTTCCAACCGACCGCGTACGTCACGGTCCCTGGTGCCGGTGGCAGGACTCAGCGGCGCCAACGTATCAATGCGACGCTGCAGTGCAGGCTTGTTGGTGATGGGCGCGAGCGCATTCGGCCGTCTCGGCACCACGGCGTTGGCATAGCGTCCGGCGTGACGTGGCGCCGGGATGAATCCCTCAGGCTGCGATGCCAGCGTCGCCCGCGAACCGTCGTTCTGCTGCATGACGTTCGGATGCATGGCCTTGTGCGCCAGAAACAGCATGAATGGCTTCTTCGCATTGGCGCGAACAAACTGGTCGACGTAGTCAGTGAGGACGTCGGTGACATAGCCCTTCACTTCAAGCCGGGTGCCGTCGACGTTGAGCCTGGGATTGATGGCTTCACCCTGACCCTTCATGGCCACCCAGTGTGTCCAGCCCGGGCGCTGACCGTCGTCGTTTCCCATGTGCCACTTGCCGAAGAACCCGGTTTGATATCCTGCGGCCTTCAGCGGAATCGCAAAGGTGGGCAACAAGTAGCTGGCGGAGTCGCGCGCCGTATTGTCGATAATGCCGTTGGTGTGTACGTACGTCCCCGTGAGAATGGCCGCGCGGCTGGGGCTGCACAGCGGCGTGGTGGCAAACGCATTGAGGAATCGCGCACCCTCACCGGCCAGCTTGTCGATATTCGGCGTCTCGACAAACGGATGACCGGCCACGCCGATATCATCCCAGCGCAAATCGTCCACCAGCACGACCACAATGTTCGGCTTGCCTGCAACAGCCGACGTGTCCGTGGGTTGACAGGCCATCGCAAGGAACAGCGCAACCAGCGCCAGTCGCTGTGTCATCAGGTTCTCGCCAGGAGAGTGCTGGAATCGCCGGGAAATCGGTCGCACGGTGACACGGTACAATAGAGGCGAACAAGCCTTCTCGCCATCATCCCAAACGCCATCGCCAGCCTCTGGCGCCTCGACCCGCGTCATACGACTTTGAAGGCGCCCTCTCCGACAGGATGTCTGCTCATGCGTTGCCGTCTCACCACCGTGCTCTCGCTGTGGACGCTCTGCGCGACTGTCGCCACCTCGGCGCTGTCAGCGCAGGTTGCGTCACGTCAGCAGGCGCCCGCTACCCGTCCCAACATCATCATGATGTTCCCCGACAATCTGGGATGGGGCGAGGTGGGTGTGTACGGCGGTGTACGGGGTGTCCCGACGCCAAACGTCGATCGGATTGCCAACGAGGGCATGCGGCTCAACAATTTCAATGTTGAGTACTCATGCACCGTTTCACGCGCCGCGTTGCTCACCGGTCGGTACGCGGTACGCACCGGCGCAACGCAGCCCACCGGCATCACGCTGTGGGAAGTGACCGTGGCGGAAGCGCTGAAAGCCAACGGCTATGCCACCGGGATTTTCGGCAAGTGGCATTTGGGCGGCGATTCGTGGCTGGGGCGCACACCGGGCGATCAGGGTTTCGACGAGTGGTACGGCATTCCCCATACCAGCACATCGGCGCAGGTGACTACGGCACCCGGTTTTGATCCGGCCACGACAGAGACGCCGTATATCTGGGCGCAGCAGGCGGGCAGCGCGCCGCAGAAGGTGAAAGTGTTTGATCTCGAATCACGACGTACCGTTGACCGCGAGGCAGCACAAAAGAGCATCGCGTTCATGGAGCGCAACGTGCGCGGGCGCAAACCGTTCTTTGTCTACTATCCCATCACGCAGATCCACTTCCCCACGCTGGCGCATCCGGACTTCGCCGGCAAGACTGGTGCCGGCGACATTGGCGACGCGATGGCCGACGTGGATTACAACGTGGGACTGGTGCTGGCCGCTCTCAAGCGGTTGGGCATCGAGCGCAACACCCTGGTGCTCTGGTGCGCTGACAACGGCGCGGAAATCAGGCGTCCCTGGCGGGGCTCGTCGGGCCCGTGGAACGGTTTCTACAATTCAGTGATGGAAGGCGGCATTCGCACGCCCTGCGTGGTGCGGTGGACCGGACGCATTCCCGCGGGACAGGTGTCCAATGAGATCGTGCATGAGGTGGACCTGTTCCCGACATTTGCTGCGGCGGTTGGCGTGCCCGGCATGGTGCCCACCGACCGTGCGATTGACGGAGTGAATCAACTGCCGTTTCTGGAAGGCAAGCAGAAGCAGTCAAACCGGGAGAGCGTGATCTATTTCACGGCGAATCAGTTGCGCGCGGTGAAATGGAAGGACTGGAAGTTTCATTACGCCTTCATGCCCGAATCAGGAAGGCCGGAAGCGCCGCTTATGCGGTTGTTCAATTTGCGCTCGGATCCCAAGGAAGAATCCGATATCAAGGACGCCAATCCGTGGGCCTTGAGCGCCTTTGATAAGTTGGTCGCCGACTGGACACTCACCACCGTGAAATATCCCAATGTGCCCACAGGCGCGAAGGATCCCTACACGCCGCCGCGTCCGTAGGCTCAGCGCTTCGTCAGTACGGTCTTGCTTGCGGATGTCGGACCGCCGAGTACTCCCACACGGGTCGTTTCGACCAGCAGCGTCGTGGGCGACTGCAGTGTAAGCGCCTGACGGGTTTCCGAAACCGTTGGCGCGCCGGTTGTCGGATGCGCAAAGTCGTGTTTCGTCGTGATCACCAGCGTGTTGCCGTTCCATTTGGCCGTGGACTGCTGCTTCTGCGTGCCCCGACCCATCATGACGGTGTTGATGGTTTCCGAGCCATCCAACGCGAAGCGAAACGACAGCGGTGGTTGCAGGTCACCGCGCGCAAAGAACTCGTATTGAACCGTCAGGACGCTCTCGGTTTGGGTGATGGTGAGCGGCGAGCCCCATCCGCTGCCCATCGTGCCCACGGTTGGGCCACCTCGGCCGGCCGCTTGTTCGGGAGTGTTGGCCCACTCGCCGGAGAAATTCGGGCGCTGTTGTGCGGCGATGCGGAGCGACGCACCCGACACCGCGACGGCAACGACCATCTGAAGGGCCCGCTTCATGCACCCGCCTTGGACGAGGTCTTCCACGCCTTCCACTGGTCCATCGTCATCACGAGGCGAAACCCGATGTGCGAGGCGCCGCTGTCGGGCGCACCAGGACTGCGCGCGCTTACCCGGTAGCCGCGACAGTACACATCGCTGCACAAAAACGACCCGCCACGCACCGTGCGCGTGGGCTGCCCTTCGGTGGCAGGATTGAGACCCACCTCGGGTCCGTGCGGATTGCGCACCATGCCCTGTGCCGCATCCTTCGCATACGTGTCGGGGCGATACCAGTCGCCGGTCCACTGCCACACGTTGCCGGACATGTCGTACAATCCGAATCCGGTTGGCGGATACGAACCCACCGCCTTGGGTGCCGCGGCATGCGAGGGAAACGCACCGTCGTAGATGTGCGCCTGCGGATGCTTCGGATCGATGGCCTCGTCACCCCACGCGTGCGCGGTGCGATGATCGCCGCCACGCGCCGCGAACTCCCATTCCGCTTCAGTCGGAAGACGCCCACCGGCCCATGTCGCGTAGGCAACAGCATCGTCATACGCGATGTGGACCACCGGAAAGTTGTCGAGACCAACGATGGAATCCTTTGGACCTGACGGATGCCGCCAGTTGGCACCGGGGGTCCATTTCCACCACTGCGACCAATCATGCAGATCCACCGGCTTGCCCGTGGGCGCAAATACCAGCGAGCCCGGCACCAGCAACGCTGGATCGGGTGGTGGCGTGCCGGGCGGCAACTGGCTCATGAGTTCGGCCACATTGGGCGTGCGTTCGGCGACGGTCACATAGCCGGTGGCTTTCACGAATGCGCGATACTGCGCATTGGTCACGGTGTGCGTGTCCATGAAGTAGCCGTCCAGATACACACGGTGTACCGGCTGCTCGGCGGCCACCGCGTATTGATCGTCACCGCCCATACGAAACTCACCACCGGGTATCCACACCATGCCTGCCGGAGCGTCGCCCGGTGGCGGTGTACGCGCGGCAGTTGCGGGGGTTGCCGACGGCGGCGCGTCCTTGGGCGACGTACACGCACCGCTCGCCGCGACTATCGCGGCAAGAAGCGCGGGCCTCAGGCCACGCGCGCCCATGGTGAACGTCAACTGTTTCACGAGTCTATCGCTTCCTCGAATACAGGTCACGCGCCAGGATCAGCTTGAGCGTGAGTTTGTCGGCCGTTGACCACGCCGACCTCCACGTCCCACGTCTTCCCGCCGTGATCAATCACGCCATACAGTTGGTGCGATCCGTTGCTGCCAGACTGCAGGTTGTTCACGGCGCCAAAATCCGCGTACTCCTCCACGGCAAACGCCCACACCGAATTCGCGTTGTAGGCAAGACGTGTGGACGGCACGAACGCGAGGTTCTTCAACCCGCCCTTGTACGACGTATTGAGGATGGGATTGAATATCAGGTCGACCGGATTGAAGTGCCACCAATGGGGCGACCCGCCTCCCCCCCACCCGCCACCACGCGGCAGATACAAACCCCTCCCACAGTTCACCCGGCACGCCCCTGGAGGGAGGGGGACTATCGGGAACCCCGCCAACGTGATGCCCTTGGCGTGAAGTTGTTGTGCAACATGGAACGTGCCCGTGTGGCGAGACCCCCTGATACACCTAACTCCGCCAGGCGAATGGCGGTGACGGCGGCAGCGAGAAGCACGACCGATGTGCGCAGCAGTCTGACGATGGGGCGCATGAGATACGTGTTGGAGGAAGCGAGCGTACACATGCCGCGCAGGCAGAAGGCGGGTCAATATAGGTCTTACGCACCAAGGCTGTCCAACGATGCGCATTGGTGGCCATCCGACGCGAGCGGTACATTGCGCGTTCCATGAGTCCCGACAACAACACCCTTCCGATGCCACAGGCGCGCCGTGCGTCACTGCTGCTGGCTGCGGCGTCGGCGATGGGCGGTTCCGTGGGGCCCATTGTGGTGGGTACCGCTGGCCTGGTGGGTTTGTCCATGCTCCCACCCGAACAGGCGGGACTCGCTACGGTGCCCGTCTCCGCGTACGTGTTGGGCTCCGCCGTGGCCTCGGTGCCGGCGGCACTGTCCATGCGAAAGCTCGGACGGCGCGTGGGATTCATGACGGGTACCGGCATTGGTGCCAGCGGCGCACTGTTAGCCGCCGTCGCCGTCAACGCAGGAGCGTTCTGGCTGTTTGTGTGCACCATGATCTGGCTGGGCACCGCCAGCGCATTCGCCCAGCAATATCGCTTCGCCGCCGCCGATGCCGCGGAACCCAGCTTCAAGGCACGGGCAATTGCCTGGGTGATGCTGGGCGGACTCTTCACGGGTGTCATCGGTCCGCAGGTTTCCATCCACGCACGCCGACTCACACCATACGCGCCATTTGCTGGTCCGTTTGTCGTACAAGCCGGACTGTACGTTATCGCGGCCGTGCTGTTGTCGCGCCTGGTGGTGCCGGCGCCAATTCCGCGCGTCGCCGGTGTCGGTCACGGACGCTCGGTATGGAGCGTACTCTCGCAGCCCCGATTCCTGATTGCAGTACTGGTGTCGGTGGCGTCGTTTGTGCCAATGACCTTTGTCATGACTGCTACACCGCTGGCGATGGTCGCGCACCACCATTCACAGTCCAGCGCGCAATACGGCATTCAATGGCATGTCATTGCCATGTACGCTCCCAGTTTTCTCACGGGTCGGCTGATCAACCGGTTTGGCAAGTCGACCATGGCGGCGTTTGGCATGTTCATCATGGCGGCGGCCGTAATGCTGGCGCTATCGGGCACCGGACTGATGCACTTCTGGGGGGCGCTGGTGCTGCTGGGTGTGGGCTGGAACTTCGCGTTCATCTCGGCGACCACCATGGTGGCCAATCTGTATTTGCCCGAGGAAGCGTTTCGCGTGCAGGCGTTGAACGAGTTCCTGCTGTTCAGCCTGGTCGCGTTGGCATCGTTTTCGTCCGGCGGTGTGCTGGCCCGCAGCGGTTGGCACACGGTCAACGTGCTGGTCTATCCCATTCTCGCCGTTGGCATCGCACTGGTGGTGACGCAGGCGCGACTGGAGCGCCGCGCACACGTGACCTGAACGCCGACGCGCTCCGAAGACTGACCTCCCCTCAGCCGAGTTTCTTCGCGGCCTTCTCAGCGCGCCGCAGCGCCTGCTCGTAGCGCTTCTGGTTGACGCGCCCCTTGTCTTTCCGCTTCACCTCCACGCCGCCCATAATGGCCAGGCCGCTGATGCGCAGCAGCGGTGCCTGCGGATCGTCGAGGCTGGAGGTGCCCGACCTCACGTCAAAGCCACCCATCACCGCCATCCCCACCACTTCTACTCGCACGCCGTCCGGCACCAGCACCTCGACACCACCCATGAGGGTGAACACTTCGATTTCGCTCACCCCCGGTGCGATGCGCGCATCGCGCAAGTCGAGTGCGATGCCGCCCATGATGGCGACCGCCTTGAAATGCCGAGGCAGCACCCATCCCTCGCCACGTTGAAAACCGCCCATGATGGCCGCGCCCACGCCGCGCTCGGGTACCGCGAAATCGTGCGCGATGTGCGACACCGACTCGGGCTGCGCCAACGACCGAGTGGGCTCGCGCGGATCGGCCAACAGTGGGCCGAGTTGCTGGGAATTGGTGGCCTGATACAACCGCGTCAAACGGTCGTCCAATTCCTCAACGGTCAACCGGTCGGCGGCAAAGGCTTCCGACAGCACCTTGGCCACATAGTTGCGTTCCGCTTCACCAACGACAGTGAGTGACGACGGGGCAAGCGGCTGGGTGCGGGCGTCGTAGCGTGGCGTGGTCACGGGCTATTTCTTGACCGGTCCTGCATCGACACTCTTCAGGAAGGCGCGCACGGCCTGCAGGGTTTGCGGTTCGTTGTCCCACATGGTGAGATGCGCGGCGGTGTCAATCACGACTACCTTGGCACCGGTAACGGTCGCTGCCTGCTTCTTGATGGTGGCAGGGTTGGCTTCGTCAAACTCACCAACCGTGAACAGTGTCGGCACGGCAATGTTTTTCAGTTCGGCCGTCACGTTGTACTGCTTGAGCGTGCCAATGATGGTGAACTCGCTGGGGCCCTGGAAGTACATGTACTGCTCCATGCCAACCATCTTCGTGGTGCTGTCCCAGTCGGCCTGACGAATGTGACGCACCACAAAGCGTGACATGAATTCGCCGTTGGCCGCTTCGTAGGCTGGTCCTTCGTACTTGCCGGTTTTGTCGGCCGCGGTGATGGCTTGTTGTGAAGAGTCCGGCAACTGCTTGAGCAGCCGTTTGGCATTGGCTTCCCAGGCGGGAATGTTCAGAGCGGCGCTCATCAAGGTGAGACTGGCCACATGCGTGGGGTGGGCCTTGTAGTACTCATAGCCCAGAATGGTGCCCCACGAATGCCCAACAATGTGCACTTGCTCGTACCCAAGCTTCGCGCGCAGCGCCTCAAGTTCAGCCACGAAGTGCGCGATGTTCATCTTGGTGGTGTCGGTGAGCCGGTCCGACTTGCCATTGCCCAGCTGGTCGTATCGCACCACCGGTCGATCGGCGCTGAGGCCTTCCATGGGCTTCAAGTAGAAGGAACCGTACCCCGGTCCGCCGTGCAGCAGGATCACGGGCGTTGCGGTGCCGGTGGCGCCGGAGACTTTGTACCAGATGTTGCCACCATCCACGGCGAGTGTGGCTTCGCCGGCAGGCAGCACGGGGGTTGTTGCCGTCGCGGAATCTTTGGCGGCCTGTGGCGGGGTTTTCTCCGTGGCGCAGGCGGCGACAATCAGCACTACGCTCAACGTGAACAATTTGCGCATCGGGAAATCCTCCGAGGTGGGTGAATAGCCAGGGTCAAAGATCGACGGTTCGATTGAGAATCTCCAACTGCCGGTCGTGGACAAACACGCGACCATATGACTTACCCGTGATCTCACGGGCGATTCCCATCTGTTCGAGACGCTTGATGGCGGCGGTGGCCGTTGGCACCGAGATCTCGGCGGATTCGGCCAGCCGTCGGATCGATACTACTACACGTGACTGCAATTCGTCATAGACTCGCAGCGTCGAGCCACTCCGGGCGATCGCGCTGATGCGCTCTCGGTCTGCTTTGAACAGGTCAATCAAGGCGATCGTCGTCGCGATGGTCTCGCGCGCGGTCCAGTCGATGCCTTCCAGGTAGTACGCCATCCACCCTTCCCAATCACCGTGGGTACGAACACGCTGCAGTGCCTGATAGTAGGCGTCCCGGTGTTGCTTGAAATACAGGCTGAGGTACAGGTACGGTCGCAATAGTGATCGTTCGGCACAGAGGATCATCGTGATCAGCAGACGCCCGAGACGGCCGTTGCCATCAAGGAATGGGTGGATCGTCTCGAACTGCGCATGCACAAGTCCCGCCTTCACGATGGGCGTCGCACTGCCTTCCCAGATGAATCGCTCGAGGTCTCCAAGTACGCGCATCAGCTCGTGCGCTGGCGGCGGAACAAAGCGCGCGGTGCTGGGGCGCGTGCCGCCAATCCAGTTCTGCCCTGTGCGAAATTCTCCCGGGGCCTGTCGCCCTCCTCGGCCGCCGGTCATCAACACGCTGTGCGTGTCGCGAATGAGCCGCAGGCTGATTGGATGACCTTCATTGATCTGGTCGACTCCATATCGGAGCGCGCTGATGTAGCGCGAAACCTCTCGGATGTCCTCGACCGGCATTCCCGGTGCTTCTGCGTTCTCGTACTCGAGCAGTTCCGTAAGGGTTGACTGAGTGCCCTCAATCTGGCTCGACAGCACCGCCTCCTTGCGGACGTACACGTGGATGAGGCGGGAATCCATACACCTCTACACGCTCAATATAAGATATAGCGACCTATACTTTAATTCGATTCTGGGCAATTAAGCAGTACTGCCAAGAAGGACACCTAGGCCGCCGCATCCGGGTGCAGCTTCTCAAAACGCTTCACTTTGATTCGGCCTTCCTGCTTGCGCGCCTTCGCCAGATCAAAGGCTGTCTGCATCGCCAGCCATGTTTCCGCCGTGCCGCCGAAGGCCTTCGACAAACGAATTGCCATTTCGGCGCTGATGCCGGTCTTCTCGTTCACCACATTGTTGAGCGTCTGCCGAGACACGCCCAGCACCTTCGCCCCTGCGGTAATCGTGAGCTCCAATGGGTCCAGGCAGTCGTGTCGCACGAGGCGGCCGGGATGGGCGGGGTTTTTCATCGGCACTTGTGGTTCCTCCTAGTGGTAATCCAGCAGCTCGACATCGTAGGCATCGCCGTCCAGGAACCGAAAGACGATCCGCCAATTGGCCTTCACGGTTACGGCCCAGAATCCCTTCAGTTCACCCTTCAGTGGGTGCAAGGCATATCCCGGCAGGTTGAGTGCCTGAGGGTCGGATGCCACATCGAGCATGCTGAGAATGCGTGCGATTTTGGCGATGAGATCGGTTCGAATGCCTCGGGGACTGCCGGTCTCATATAGGCGTTCTAATGCCTTGTGCCTGAAACTCTGAATCATGCGCTACCTCATGATTTGTACACTGACCATTGTCAGTTGTCAATGCGGTGACTGGGCTTCCACAAGGTACGTGCCGCGACCGGCAGACTGGGAGGAACTCAGCAATTCGGTACTTGGCGGGCTACAAAGACATTTTGCTGCGATTTGGACCGACGAATTCCGAGTGCCGTCACCCCCGCCACGCCCGGTACGACCCCTTGAGCAAGCACTGAAAGTGGTACACCCCCGACTCCATCTCCGGTGAAAACCGGCCCCGCTCATACCCGCGCGACTGCAACCCGGCGTGCACCTTCTGGCAGATCTCCCGGTCTTCCACCTGCACCATGTCGCTGTAGTCCACATCGCCCTGAATCTGCTCCGCACACCCTGGCGCGTCGGGGTTGTCGTAGTAGTACCAGAAAATCACCGTGCACCGATCGGGGCCATTGGGCAGCACGAGGTTGGCCTGCACCCGATGCGGCAGCACGTTCAGCATGAAGTTCGGGTACACCCAGTAGTAGAACGCCTCGCCGCCGGCGCTGCCGGTGTACACGTTGTCGTCTTTCAGTGGACTGTGCTGCAGCGTGTGCCAGGCACCCAGTTCGGTGGTGTAGGCCGAATAGTCCAGCGCCTTGTTGAGCTCCGGGTGCACGTGGGGGATGTGGTACCCCTCGAGAAAATTGTCCACGTACACTTTCCAGTTGCTCTCCACATCGTAGTCCACGCGTCGCACCAATTGCTTGGTGGTCAAGCTGTTGGGACGAATGCGTTCGGCGATGCCGGCAAACACCTGGGCCAGTGGTGGCGCCTTGGCAGGTTCGAGACACACGAATACAAAGCCTTCCCACACATCCACGCCCACGGGAATCAGGCCGAAGTCTTTCTTGTCGAACAGTTCCGTGCGGTCAAACTGCGGGACGCCGCGCAGTGTGCCGTCCAACAGATACGTCCAGCCGTGGTACTTGCAGGTGAGTGCCTTCACGCAACCTGAGGGCTCAAGCGCCAACGGCCCGGCGCGATGGCGACACACGTTGTAGAAAGCGCGCAGTATGCCGTCTTTGTCGCAAATAACAATGATGGGATTGTCGGCGACGGTGGCCAAGAAGTAATCGCCGGGGCCGGCCACCATGGACACGTGTCCCACGCCTTGCCACGTGGTGGCGAACACGGCGTCGCGATCGATCGCATGAAATTGCGGGTGTACATACCACGACGACGGTACCGTCTCGGATCGTTCCACGGGAACGATCTCGAGATCGGCGTCGGTCAGCTCATGCATTGAACGTGACGAACCCGCGGGTCACTGCGGGATGAACGTTTTGATTTGGCGCACCGCGTGTTCGACCTTGTTGTCGAAGGCCCGCTTGCCCAGCTCGCGGCTTGAGCGACGCGCGTCGCCGGTGATGCCGTTGTTGACACGCACGGCATTCGGATCACGCGGTGCGCCGCGCGCGGCAACGGTGTCACCCAACGCAGTGGGAATCAGCTCTTCGCGCGTCCATGCTTGTCCGCCCAAATACAGCATCTCCGACGTATCGGGAATGCCGGCGTGCGAGCTCACTGGGTAGCCGTTGTCCTTGAGCCACTTGTCGAAGTCGGCCTGCGCCGTGGCATACACTTCGTCGCAGAAGAACACGTGAATGCCCTTCTCGGCGTACTTGGCGTCCAGCTTTTCGGCCACCGACTTGTACGCGTTGGGCTGACCACCACCGTGATCGCCCATCAGCACGACGTTCTTGAAACCGGTGGCGATGGCCTGTTCGGCAATGCGCTCCAGCACCATGCTCAAAATTTCGGGGGTGAGCCCAATGGTGCCCGGCAGCGTGGCGCTGGCGTTGTTGGGCGTGTACGGCAGCACCGGCATGGCAATGGCGTTGCCGAGTTGGAGCGCGATGGCTTTCACTGTGGCGCGGCCCATGAGGTTGTGGCCACCGTTCACGTTTTGCGGGCCGCGCTGTTCGGTGCCCCCGGTATAGAAGAGTGCGGTGGTTTTGCCGGCGTCCATGGCGGCCTTCACTTCGGGCCAGGTCATCATCTCGAACTCAACCAGCGGCTCGGTTGATTTGGCTGCGGTGGGCCTGGGTGTGGCCGGTCGGCCGGCCGTTGCCTGCGCGTTGGTGGTGAAGGGAAGGACGAACGCGGCGGTAAGGGCCAGCGCGAGTGCGGCGAGCGGGGTGCGGCGCATGAGGAGGGGCTCCGGTGGGAATCGCGGGCGGGCGGGGTGGGACGAGAGTACTGAGAAAACGGGTGGGGGGCCAGATCGTTGGAAGACGAGCCGCCGGGCGCGGCACCGGACAGGCGCGAATCACATAGACCAGTATCCGGCAAAATTGCCGCGTAATATTTCCACATGTGCGCTGCCGGCTTCGATGCCGCGCGCACCTGTTGCCCGGTCGCATTCATGCGTATCACATGGGACCGCTCACCAGCCCCGCCCGTACCGCTTCTTCTTCTACGCCGGTGATCGGGCTGAACCGACGCACGTGCACGTCGAACGTGATGCCAATCGAGCTAAGGTCTGGCTGAATCCTGTCCGATTGCAGGACAGCGGTGGCTTTCCGCCTGCCGAGTTGGCGCGTATCCTGATGATGGTCCGGGAACACGAAGCCGTCTTGCAGAGGAGGTGGGATGACTACTTCGCCGATTGAACACTGGCCGGCCCTCGCCGAGTCAGTTCAGGTCACGGCCGACACACTGACAGTAGATCTGGCGGACGGCCGGAGTATTTCCGTGCCGCTCGCCTGGTACCCGCGACTTGCGCACGGTACACAGGCCGAGCGCGCCAATTGGCGCCTCATCGGCCGCGGTGAGGGCGTTCACTGGCCCGGTTTCGACGAGGATATCAGCGTCGACAACTTGCTGAGCGGTGCGCGTTCTGGCGAAAACCAGCGCTCCTTCAAGCAGTGGCTGGCGTCCCGCGCGCCTGGCACTTGACGACGGCGATCCGCGCACGCTCGCTTTGGCGTCGACACGCTTATCACGTTCCTCGGAAAGACCGGCGCTGAGGTTCGACTCACCGTGCGGAATAGATCTCAAGCCGCTTGGATTCTTCGACCGAAGGTTCAGCCCATGAACGTCACGTACTTCAGGGTTACCGACACCGCGTTGCTGGAGTTCTCGGACGCGCTGCGCCTCGCGCGGTTCTTCGGAACGTCCTTTGCACCGGCCCGCTAACCCGGAACGGTCCGTACCGTTTTTTCTTCTACAAGGACACCAACACGTTACGCGCTTCGCGGAAGGGCTGCCAAGCCGGGGGCGCGCTGGATCTTGCGAATCGCTTTCACTGACGGTGCGTGCATCGCCTGGTACAGATCCCAACGCAGCTGCAGCGTCAGCCAGAATTCGGCCGGCATTCCGAAGAGCTGCTCGAGGCGCAGCGCGGTGTCGGTGGTCACGCCGCGTTTCCCCTTGATCAACTGATTGGCTCGCGTCCACGCGACGCCCATGCGCCGCGCGAATTCGGTCTGCGTCATCGTCAACGGTTTGAGAAACTCCTCAAGAATCATCTCGCCGGGATGGGTTGGCGGGCCGTGTGGGAATGCGAGCATGGTGACAGTCCGTACCTAGTGGTAGTCGATGATCTCAACGTCGATCGGGCCGAGTGCCGTCCAACGGAATACGACGCGGTATTGCCGAACGACTGGATCATGCGGCCCGTGGAGTTTGGTTCCGCCAGAGCCGCGCGGAAAGTTATAGTACGACGAGTCCACTTCAGTACCTTTCTTCGCTGACGCACGCGCCTCGACGGTGTCTCGATTCGACGCCCAGGATCTGCGCCCTGAGATACGTTCAGTACGTCTAGTGGAAACACCCCCGCTCGCCATAAATTTCCCGTCCCACCCGCGCTCGCTCCGCTCTCCAGGACCCACTCATGCTCCGCACCCTCTTTGTCGCCGCCCTGATCGCCTCGGCCTCCGCGGCCGGCGCCCAACCCGTCGCCGTGACGCTGACCGAATTCAAGATCGGCATGACCCGCGACACGGTGAAGGCCGGACCGGTCACGTTCCGGGTGAAGAACTCGGGCGTGATGGCGCACGCCTTCTACGTGATCGGCGACAAGATCGACAAGGGTACGCCGGACATCCCGGCCGGACAGGAAGCGTCGCTCACGCTCACGCTCAAGGCCGGCACGTACGAAGTGTTCTGCCCCATGTCCGACAACTCGCACAAGTTGGGCGGCATGACGCGCAAGCTGGTCGTGACGCCGGGCGACGCACCGGTGGTGCCAAAGAAACCGGGGTCGTAAAGCATCCGAGCGCTCCTGCCCCCTCCCCCGAGCTCACCATGCGCATCGCTCTCGTTCGGCCGGGGTTTCTGATGTTGGTCCCCTTCGCCCTGTCGGCGCAGGAACGCCTCACCATCGAGCACACCCGCCGCGTGGTTGGCGTGGGCAGTCCGGCGCTGTCCAACGGCGGACGCACCGCCGCCTTCGTGGTGTCGCGGCCGAACTACGTGGCCAACCGCACCGAATCGCAGCTGTGGGCCGTAGACCTGCCGGCCGGAACGCCGCGCCTGCTCACGCCGCAACGCACGAGTGTGTCCTCGCCGAAATGGGCCCCCGTGGGTCGCGGGCTCGCGTTCCTTTCGCCCGACAGCGAGGGACGCAACCAGCTCTGGCTGCTGGCCGGCGAAGGCGGTGAGGCGCGTCAGGTCACCGCACACCCCACGGCGGTCGAACACTTCAGCTGGCGCCCCGACGGCGCGGCGTTTGCCTTTGCGGCCACCGACGAAGAGCCGCGCAAAGAAGGCGAGGCGCGCTTCATCACCACCTTCGAAGTGGGCGCGCAGGATCTCTTCCTGCGGCGCACGCTGCGCCCGCAGCACATCTGGACCGTGGCCACTGCAGGTGGCGGGGCGAAGCGCATCACGGCAGGCAGTTGGACATTGCAGTTCAGTCTGCCCCCGGGCGGCGGTCCGTCGCCGCTCAGTTGGTCACCGGATGGCGCACACATCGCGTTCACCCGCACCGTCGCCCCGCAAACCGGCAAGAGCGACTCGACGCACATCGCGGTGGTGGATGTCGCGACCGGCGCGGTAAAGTCGCTCACTGGCATGCAGACGTTCGAGCGCTTCGCCCTCTGGTCGCCCGATGGCCGCACCATTGCGTTCCTGCAGCCGCGTGAGCGCAACCGCGAAGGCGGCTTCGTCACCGAGGTGCACGTCATACCAGCCGGCGGAGGCGCGGCTCGCAGCATCACGCGCGCACTCGACCGGCATATCCTGCGCGCCGATTGGCTTGCCGACGGATCGGGGATGCTTGTTGCCGCGGCCGACCAGACGACGATGGCCGCCTGGATCCAGCCGCTAACCGGCGCAGCGCAGCGTTTGCCGTTGGGCGATCTGGTACTCACCGGCGGCTTCGGCGCCGACATCGAGCGCAGCAAGGATGGCATGTTCGTGTTCACCGCCACGTCACCGCGCACGCCGGCCGAGTTGTACGTGATGACCTCCGCCACCGCGACGCCAAAGGCGCTGACCTCGTTCAACGCGTGGGCCAACACGGTGGCGCTGGGTCGCAGCGAGCGCGTGACGTGGCGCTCCGACAAGTTCGAAGCCGACGGCGTCGTCACGTATCCACCCGACTTCGACGCCAGTCGGAAGTATCCGCTCGTGCTCTATATCCACGGCGGACCGACGGCGTCTTCCAAGCTGGGCTTCTCGTCAACACCGCAACTCATCGCCGCCGACGGGGCCATCGTCTTCGAGCCCAACTACCGCGGCAGCGACAACCTTGGCAACGCGTTCCAGTCGGCCATCGCCGGCGATGCGGGCGCCGGACCCGGGCGTGATGTCATGAGCGGCGTGACGATGCTGCGTGGCAATCCGTACGTCGATCGCACGCGCACCGTGGTGACCGGCTGGTCGTACGGCGGTTTCATGACGTCGTGGATGATTGGCAACTACCCCAACGAGTGGACGGCGGCCATGGCCGGCGCGCCGGTGACCGACTGGGAGGACCAGTACAACTTGGCCGACGGCAACGTGAACTGGCGCTATCTCACCGGCGGCTCGCCGTGGACCGAGGCCGGGCGCCGCAAGCTCGTTGCCCAGTCTCCCATCACCTACGCGCGCAACATGCGCACGCCCACGCTCATCATGTCGCACATGGAGGACTTCCGTGTGCCGCCCACGCAGGCGCTGGCGCTGTACCGGGCGCTGCAGGACATGGGTGTCGAGTCGAAGTTCCTGGCGTTTCCCGGTCGCACGCACAATCCAACCGATCCCGTCATGCAGCGCGAGCGCACGCGGTTGTGGGTGGAGTTCGTGAAGGAGCGACTGCAGGCGAAGGTGACGCCGTAGCACGCGGAGTTCAGCGAAACCAGGCCATCAGTCCGGCTCATTCTCCTTCTCCCCCACGTGCCATGCGCCTTACACGCATTCTCGCCGTTTCGGCTTTTGCTGTCGCGCTCCGCACCGCGTCGTCGGTCGGCGCCCAGCCCGTCACTCCCGATCCGGCATTGGCCGCCGAAATCGATCGTCGCACGGCGGCAATCGCCGACAAGGTCATAGCATGGCGACACGACATTCATCAACATCCGGAGCTTGGGTACGCCGAGAAGCGCACGGCCGCGCTGGTGGCTGCGCATCTCAAGGCACTTGGCCTCGAGGTACAGGAGAATGTTGGCGGCATTCCCGCCGTGGTCGGCATCCTCAGGGGCGGAAAGCCCGGGCCAACGGTGGCACTGCGCGCCGACATGGACGCGCTGCCGGTGACGGAACTGGTCGATGTCCCGTTCAAATCGACGGTGCGCGCAGTCTACAATGGTCAGGAGACCGGCGTGATGCACGCCTGCGGGCACGACATGCACACCGCCATGCTGATGGGAACGGCGGAAGTGCTGGCTGGTCTCAAGGATCGCATTCCGGGCACGGTGAAGTTTCTGTTTCAGCCCGCCGAGGAAGTGCCGCCGCGTGGTGGTGCGCAGCCCATGATTGACGCCGGCGTCATGAATGGCGTGGATGGCGTGTTCGGGTTGCACGTGGGGCCTGGCCCGCTTGGCGCCATGCACTATCGCGCCGGCGCGATCTCGGCCAGCGCTGACGGGTGGCGCATCGTGGTGCATGGGCGACAGGGGCACGGGGCGATGCCGGCCAACGCGGTCGATCCGATCGTGGTGAGCGCCGAGATTGTGACCGCGCTGCAGACGATCGTATCGCGTCAGCTCGATCTCTCGGTGGCGCCGGCCGTGGTGACGGTGGGCGCGATCCACGGTGGTTTGCGCGAGAACATCATCCCCGATTCGGTATGGATGATCGGCACCATTCGCGCATTCGACGCGAAGGCGCGTACCACCATTCAGGAACGGATGAAGCGGATTGCCACCAACATCGCCGCCGCGCACGGCGCGACGGCCGATGTGAACGTAGACATCGGCTATCCCAGTTCGGTGAATAGCGACGCGATGGTCGCCAAATTCTTCCCCACGCTCAAGCGCGTGGCCGGCGCGGCCGGCGCGGCGGAGGGGGGCGTCACGATGGCGGGCGAAGACTTCTCCCGGTTCTCCGCTCTGGCGCCGGGCTTCTTCTTCAACCTCAGTGTCACGCCGCCGAACGTGGACCTCAAGACGGTGGCCAGCAATCATTCGCCGCTCTTTCAGGGCGATGACCGGGCGTTGACCGTGGGCGTTCGTGCGATGACGAACATGGCCATGGACTTCCTGCGCTCAGGCGGGGTCCCGAAGCTGATTCCGTGATGGAAAGGTACGCAGTCCGAATGCGTGCCTCACTGATCGTGCTGCTCGCACTGGTCGCGTGCAGGGGTTCTTCGTCGGCCGCCAGGCCTCCCGCCCGCGCCAGCACCAACGCGGGAAATCCGACATTGGAATCGCGCGCGGTACACGCGGTCGCGAACCCCATTCTGTCCGACGGCGTTGACTACACCAGTGATCCGGCGCCGCTGGTAGTTGACGGGAAGCTGTACATCCTGACCGGACGCGACATGGCGAAGCCCGGCGTCAACGACTTCGTCATGCCCGAGTGGCAGATGCTGGAAGCCAACGGCAATCCGATGTCCGGATCGTGGACGCACTATCCGCATTTTCTGAAGCCCGATGATGTGTTCACATGGGCGAGTCCGGGTCGAGCGTATGCGGCGCAAATTGTGCGGGGGCCGAACGGCAAGTTCTATCTGTATGCGCCGGTGGTGCAGGCCGTTTCGAACAGCAAGGACCACTTTGCCATTGGCGTAGCGGTGGCTGATACGCCGCTGGGTCCGTGGGTGGATGCGCATCCGCAGGGGCCGGTGGTGTCGCAGTCGTATCCCGTGGCCAATGATATCCAGAACATCGACCCCACCGTGCTGGTTGATGATGACGGGCGCGTCTATCTGTACTGGGGCACGTTCGGCCGCCTGAAGGGCGTGGAGCTGGCGCCTGATATGGTGAGCATGAAGGGTGCGCCGGTGGATGTGAGTACGCTCACCGGATTCTTTGAAGCGCCGTGGCTGTTCAAGCGCAACGGCACGTACTATCTGGCTTATGCCGGCAACAAGGCGGGGCCGGAATCGGAGTGTACCGAGGCGGTGTACTACGCCTGCATTGCGTATGGCACTTCAACGTCACCGCTGGGGCCGTGGACGTATCGCGGCGTGATAGTGGAGCCGGTGTCGTCCACTACATCGCATCCGGGCATCGTGGCGTACAAGGGCGCGTGGTACATCGCCTACCACACGGCCGACGCCACGAACGGCGGACACTTTCGCCGTTCGGTGGCCATCGACCGACTGGAATGGGACGATGGTGTGTCGCCGGCGCGGCCGAGGACGGTGGTGCCAACCGGCGGCGCACCGTTCAACGCGACACCCATTGCCAATATCGCGTCGCACGCGCGCGTCACCGCATCCAACACGCCGATACCGGTGCAGTATTGGTTGCGCGCGCTGAACGACGGGAAGGTGCGCGAAAATCCGTTGCCGCCGGACATGTGGGCCACCTGGTCGCGCAATAATCCGGCGCAGCAGTGGAGCGTGTATCAGTGGGATCGGCCCGTCACGCTCAACGCGTCGAGTGTGTACTTCTGGGGCGATCATGCGGCGGGTTCGGGGGTTGGTGTGGCACCGCCCAGCAGCTGGCGACTGGAGTATTGGGATGGCGCGCAGTGGAAACCCGTTGGCGCAACAACACCATATACAACCGTACTTGATGCGTTCAATCGTGTAGAGTTTGTGCCAGTAACCACGCGGTGCCTCCGGGCGGTGTTTGACGCGTCTACCGATGGCGCGACGTATGCAGCGGTGGCGGCGCAGGAGTGGCAGGCGTTATCGACACGCGCTACGGTGCCGCGGCGACGGTCGGCTCCAGGCGCGGCGTCGGCGACCTGCGGGTAGAACGGTGAGTACGCTACAATCGGGCTCGCCTTGGCGCTCTCAGCGCAATCGCGTGGCCGTGAACTGAAACCAGGTCTCGTGGTCCACCGTTTCAATCACGCCGTTGTCGTCGACGCCCCACCAGTAAAACGCGATCTTGCCCGTCATTTGCAGTCCGTTGCGAACCACGTCTTTGAGCCGCCAGGCGACCGTGGGCCCAACTTGCGTACCAGCGTTCATTACGCCGTATGCATGCGTCCCGTCAATCCGGCTGGCCAACATGGTACCGGCGCCAAGATTGCCCGTGGACTGTGACCACGTGTTGGTGCGGTAGGCCGCGAAGTAATTGCCCAGGGGATAGCTCGACGCAGGTGTGCGTCCGAGTTCCTGCACGAGCTCCGTACCCTGCAGCGGCGGCGGACAGCACGTCACGCCAATCCATGTCGACGTCGTTCGCACCCGCACGGCCAGTCGCGATCCGTTCCCCGGCGCCACGGTGTCGATGGCAATGAGACCTGATGCGGGCACGGCGATCAACCGCTCCAGCAATGGCGAAAACGGATACCCTTCGCGGTCTTCGGGTGGATCGAGGGGATTTGCCGTAAACGACGTGATGCGCCAGTACGGCCTCATGGTGTCGGGCTCGACCACCACTTTTCCCTTCGCCAGCGCCAGCAACAGGTTTGGCACTGCGCTGCCGACGCCGTTGCGCAAAACGGCCCGGACCGCACGCGTCGCGGGTGTGGTGTATCGATGACTCGCCTCGGCGACGTCTGTTGTGCGCACGATTGGCGTGGCGTCACCGAAATCCCAGTCAATGTAGTATCCGCTGGGCGGAGGCAGATCGAGTTTCGCGCGCAGCAACACCAGACTGTCAGTGACCACGCGCTGCGAATCGGGAGTGAGACGAAAGAGCGCGAGTGCCAGCGGCCGGTGAATCGGCACAGCGGCGCGATACGCCGCGCCGATTGACGACAGGGTAAGGCTCGGGTCCATGAGCGTCATGGCCGCGCCACTCAGGTCGCCGACACCGAGTGCGTTAAGCAGTGTTCCCGCAGACTGCGGTCCCAAGCCGAACAGCAGGCCGGCGTACCCGGCGGGTGAGCGGTTCTCGACGGCCACTGTCTGCTGCGTACCACTTCCGTTTTGCGGCAGTGCTTGCGGGCAATTGCCGCATTGCACACGCAGCACCGCCGCACTGTCGCGAATCACGATCGTGGTATCTGCGGGAGACCAGTCTCCGGTGGCCGCATTCTGCACTTCAAGCGTGACGTTTGGAAAGCCGGCGGCCGCGGCGAGTTGGCGATTGGCCTGATCGCGCACGGCGCCCTGCGCTCGAAGCGCGGCCATCATGGTCGGCACGACGTCAACAAACTCCGCGACCGGGTAGATGAAACTTCCGCCGACTGGCAACACACCCTGCGCGTTGAACGACGTGGCGTCGGCGTTTTCCTTCACGATGCGCGAAGAGAAACCGCCCACGCCAAGCGTGAGTGTCGACTGCGTAGCCGGAGCGGTCGGCGACGAAAACAGGAGCGCACCGTTGCCCTTGCCGTACATCGAAGCAAAGACGCGTCGCCCGGTGGTCGGGACAAATCGCTCCTCGAAAACCATTAGCTGCGGGAGCTTCGAAATGGACAGCCCGCCCCAGAGATTGATGGTGCTGAGCGAATCGCGAAGCGGAATCGTGACGCTGGCCAGGGCCGCTGACAGGTCGTCAATGGCGCGTTGCGCGGTTGGCGAACGGCGATGGCGATCGGCCATGATCTGGAGACTTGCAAAGCTGGCCGTGTCTGCCAGCACACCGAACGCCGGAAGCAACCCAACCAGTCCACTGAACGGCTGGTTCTGGAGCTGACCGAACAGGTTCATCAACGCGATCGCCGGACCGTGCCCGGCGGGAAAGCCGTACGAGCCCATGTCTGGTCCTGGCCAGGCATTGGCCAGATATCCGGCCAGCGCCTCGGTGAGGCCAAGCGCGTTGAGCGTGGCGTTCACGTTGATTCCCAGTCCGAAATTCAGCTGGCGTGTGGACTGCTGCGTTGGCAACAGCACCGACGAGTTCGCCCCGCTCCGTGACAGTAGCATCGACGCGTTCAGGTGTCCTACCACAACGGTGATGCTTTCGGAATCTTCAGCGACGATTGGTGCCATCTCCATCGCCGATCGCGCCGGATCAACGAGCACGAACATGCGGACGCTCCCGGCGACACGAAGCGCGGGAATACGCAGCGTCATCAGTCGTGCTGCCCGCCCTCGGTCCGTCTCAATGCGGAGCGCGGGCCCATTGACCGTGAAGGCCGCCGGCAGGGTGGGGATTGGCACGCCAGACGCAAGCTCGAATCGCCACGTTCCCGATTCGGCGAACGCGCCCGTCGGGATGGTGAGTTTGAGACCTCGCCAGGGATGCGCCGGTGTGCTGATCTCGATCACGCCGCCGCTGGCTGGAATCGTGGCATCGACGATTCCCGTGGAGATCGTCGCCCGAAATCGCGCCGGTGTCAGGCTACCGTGCTTCGCCTCGACGATCTGCTCGCCGCTGCTACCAAGTGTCCACGCGCCGGCGGTCGCGACACCCTGCGCATTGGAAGTGGCAACCGAGCCGGCAATTGAACCACCGCCTGAAACCACTTCGAAGTTGATTGCCGCACCGGCTACGGGTTGTCCGGCCGCATCGCGTACGGTGACGGTTGGTGTGACGGCGAGAACTGCGCCCGCGAAGGTCGATTGTCCGTCACCGCCGCTCACCGCAAGGGAAGCGGGGGCGCCGATAGTGGGCGGAATTGGCGTGGTGGGGTTGCCCGGTGTGCTGTCGGTACCGCCGCCGCACGCGGTCAGTCCAAGCAGCAGTACGGCACTTCGCCAGATGGGGTGCGTCACGGAGGTCATGCTCAGGTACGCGCAGAAACCGGGTAGTCCGGATCATGATCGTCTGCCTCGATTCCCCGGCGGAGTTTCCCCGCTCTCGGCAGCAAAGCAATCACCTACCAACCACCTCCACCGCCGCCACCCGAACTCCCGCTGCTACTGCCACCGCCGCCGCCACTACTCGAACTCCCCGAACTGCTGGGAGCCGGCACCGACGCCGCCATTCCGCCCACCGCCGCCGCAAACGACGTGCCCCCACCGGCGCCGGAGAATCCACCACCACCGCCAAAGCCGGTCCAGCCGCTGCTATGACCGCCAGTAGGCGCGCTGCTCATCACATGTGACGTGGACATCACACCGGCCGTGGCTGTCGAGTCGCCGCCAAACGCGCGGAACCACTTGTCGATGTGGCGGCCCAGCCCGAAGGCAATGAGGTACGGGAACCACGCATCCTGGAGTTGCGGTTGGCGCGTGGCCAGTTGCGCGCGAAAGTAGTTGCGCGCCGCGGTGAGCTGTTTGCGCAGTGCGATGCGCGGTGCGGAGTGCCGACTGCGGGCAACATTCAGGACGCTGTTGGCCAGCGCGATGCACCACACGGTCAACCCGGCCAGCACGAGAACGCCCACGCGTTCGTATCCCTGGGCCAGCAGCACCCAGCACAGGCCATACGCCAGGACGCCCAGTGGGAGCAGCATCAGCACGCCAATCACCATGAACCCGTCCACGCGTTTCTGCCCCGCCAGCGCGAATTCGGCGGCAATGACATAACACGGAACCGACAGCAGTAGCGACAGCGCCGCGGTCCCGATGTCGTTGGTGCGCGTGACGCTGCCAGCAATCAGCAACGCCGCGGCCACGGCCAGCAGCATCAGCGTGACGCGACGCGACGGATGCCCGCCCTTCGCGCCCGGCGTAGTGAGTTCCACCAGGCGCGTGAGTCGTGACCGGATCAGCCGCGCCGGATCGAATCCTGACGCACGATAGCGTTCGCGAACCCGCTGGGTGTCGGTGGTGGATTCGTTGGCGCCAAACAGTGCGTCAACAAGCGTGCGCTCGTGATCGCGAAACTGCGACCGGTCACTCACGATTTTGAGGTGCAGGACGGTGCTGGAGCCGATCAACCGCTTCGTTCTGGTCACTTCACTGGACAGCTTCTTCTCCTGCACCATCCGCGCCAGTATCGCCGCCACTTCCGGCGCCGACGTGCGGTCGTCCCAGGCCGCGCCCACCACTTCCGGCAGGCGACTGAATACGTGTTCGTCCAACCACGCCGGCGTGATCTCGCCGGGCGCAATCAGCGGCACGAATCGGCCGAGTTGCCGTTCGCGAGTGTACAGGTTGAACAACAGCACGAGCAGTGCGGACACGAACACGACAATCAACGCCTGACGCACCGTCGTCGGAGCACCGAGCAGTACGGCCGCCGGTGCGCCGGCGCCGTGATAGGTGAGCGGCAGCGTCACCGTGAACGAGACACCCGGCGCCAGACTGTCGCCCGCATACAGCGTGCGCACCGGCACGCTGGAGCGCCACACCGAGTCCAGCGTGAGCACCAGCTCGAACCGTTCGATGGGACCCTGGCGCTCGGGAAATCCGAAATCGTGATCGAGCACGTACGTGCCGTCGGACTGCGGCACGAGGACGTTGGTGTACGCGTAGGTCAGGACATACGCGATCTGCGTGCGGCTGAACTCGAAGTCCGAAGGCAGCCGACTGCGCCATCGCAGCGTGCGACTGTCGGCCCAGCGATACTCATCGACGTTGCTGAGATCACCGCTGGTGAGCGGATGTTCAAGGCCCGATGCGGAATCGAGGCGAACGATCTCGCCGAAGTCGAGTCGTTGCTTACTGCGGAGGTTGAACGTGCGCTCGCCGCCGTTCCAGTCGCCGGTGAAGCGTATCACCTGTCGCTCGCGCACCTGCAGCCGGCCGTCGGCATCGAGATGCGCCATGACGGACACCAACGGCCAGTCCAGCTCGCGATCCTGCGCTGGCAGCGCAGCGGCCGAAGTGACCAGCCAAACGAGCGAAAGCAGGTATCGCATTTGGAGCTCCTTGTGGCTTGAATTGCCGAACTGACATTACCGGGCTCGATCAAACTCCAGCTGATAACTGCGCCCCGCGGTGACGGCGAATTCAATCGTGTCCGCAGCCCGCCGCACCACCCGCACCGGCTGCCCACTGGATGTAACCGCCACTCTGCCCTTCGTCTGAATGCGGCAGAGTCGTGTCACATGCGCGCGCACACTGGCGCGCGTCGCCTGCCCGTTCACCCACGCCACATCCACATCAAACCCGCCGCGCGCCCGCAAACCCTGCACGCTCCCCTCCCGCCATTCCGCCGGCAGCGCCGGCAACAGGCGAGTCACATCCTGGTGCGACTGCACCAGCATTTCCGCAATCGCCGCCGTCGCACCGAGATTGCCATCCACCTGCAGCGCGCGCCCGCACAGCGAAAACAGATTGGGCAGCGACGACTTGGTGAGCAGCGCCCGCAACTGCTCCAGTGATTTCTCGCCGTCGTACAGTCGGGCGCGCAGTCCCATCTTCCACGCGTACGACCATCCACATCCACCGGTGCCGCGTCGATCAAGCGTGACCGCCGCTGCCGCAGCCAGTGCTGGCGTGCGCTCCGGCGTGATTTCGCTGCCGGGATAGAGTCCCCACAACGGCGACAGATGCCGGTGCTGCGGCTCCAGATCGTCCCAGTCCTCCAACCACTCCTGCACCTGTCCGTGCTTCCCGACTTGATTGGGTGCCAGTCGCGCGCGCGCCCCTCGTACCTCGGCGGCAAACGCACTGTCGGACTTGAGCAGCGCGGCCGCTTCACTGAACGCGCCAAACACATCACGAATGATGTGCATGTCCATGGTGGGACCCGCGGCCATGGTGCGCGCGGTCAGCGAGATGCCGCTGACTTCGTCAAAGAACTCACCGTTACCCGGCCACGCGGGATAGTTCTCCGGTGAATTGGATGGCGCGGTGACCAGCCAGCCTTTGCCAGGATACGGCACCAGCACGTCCAATAGAAATCGCGTTTGATCGCGCAACAGCGGATAGATGCGACGCAGGTACGCCGTATCGCCGGAAAACCGATAGTGCTCGTACAGGTTCGTCATCAGCCACGCGCCGCCCACGGGCCACGCGCCCCACGACGGACCGTTTATGGGCGCGGTGGCGCGCTAGAGATCGGTGTTCTGATGCACCACCCAGCCGCGAGCGCCCCAATGTTCGCGCGCGGTTTCCGTGCCGGTTAGTGCCACGTCGCTCACCAATTGCTCCAACGGCCCCACCATTTCACCCAGGTTGCCCGTTTCGGCGGGCCAGTAGTTCATGGGGAGATTGATGTTGATGGTGTACTTGGCGTCCCACCACGGATTGGGGTTGTCGTTCCAGATACCCTGCAGGTTGGCAGCCTGCGTGCCAGGTCGTGAACTGGCCATCAACAGATAGCGCCCAAACTGATAGGTGAGGGCGGCGAGATCGGGGTCTGGCGCATTCGCGAAACGCTTGATGCGCTCGTCCGTTGGCATGGCCAGTACGTCGGCGCTGGTGCCACTCAGCGACAGATGCACCCGATTGAACCATTGCTGGTGTTCGGCCACGTGATCGCGCAACATGGTCTCGTAGGGGCGTGTCGCGGTACGATCGAGCACGGTGCGCACGCGCGTGGCGGGGTTGCCACTCACGTCGTGGTAGTTCACGAAACTCGTGGCGGCGGCCAGTACAATGGTGACCGCGTCGGCGCCGTTCACGCGGAGTGTGCGATAGTCCACTGCCATGGAACCACGCGCACCCTCGGTGCGCGCCTGCAGCCGTGCTTCATAGGTGAGCTTGCCCGCGATCCCTAAGTAGTCGGAGTTCTTGCCCGTGATGCGCAGGCCGTTGGGCGCCACGCCGTCCATCTGGAAGTAGTCGGTGCCGTAGTTGGAGTGTGCCGGATTGCGCACGCCATGCAACGCGGCATTGAACGTGAGCGCACCGGGGCGGTTGGCCGACAGGCGAATGACGATGGCCTGGTCGGGCGCACTGACAAACACGTCGCGCGTGAAGGTCACGCCGTTCACCACGTACGACACGCGCGCGATGGCGGAGTCCAGCAGCAGTTCGCGACGATAGCCGGTGACGCTGTCATGTCCGGGAAACGCGATGAGCAGATCGCCCAGTGGTTGATACTTCATCTGCTCGTACGGCACACCCATCATGGTGCGTCCAAAGAGATCGTGGGCGCGCGGTACGTCGCCGGCAAAGAGCAGTCGCTGGATTTCCGGCAGCGCCTTGCTGGCGCCTTTTACGACGGGGTTGTATGGACCGCCGGTCCACAGTGTCTCTTCGTTCAGTTGGATGTGTTCTTCGCGCGTGCCGCCAAAAATCATCGCACCCAGGCGGCCGTTGCCCACGGGCAGGGCGCGATTCCATTCGGTGGCGGGTTGGCGGAACCACAGGGTGGAGGTGGGTGCGGGCTGGGCGAGGGCGGCCATCGACGACAGCACCGACAGCAGCGTAGTCGCTCGAACACGCGGGCCCAGCACACGGGATATCACCACACGGCACCTCACGTCTTTGGCTTTGGAGAAGTCTGGGTTGACCACGGGACCGCCTGCCAAACCCTACCGGAAATGCGCTCTCGCCGCCACGTTGTGCAAGGACCCGACAGGCATTGCCTGAATCCCCGGGTCGACTAGTGTGTACTCGCCACGCTGTCGGTTCACGAGGCCCCGCATGACGTCCGCACGATTGCCGATGGTCACCACGCATCCCTTGTGGAGCGTCACCCAGGTTGTTGGGTTGGTGCTCACCGCGGTGCTGCTCTTCGCGTTGGCTCGATGGCCGGACGTCTCGCTGCATGTTCTCTGGGACATGATCATCCCGCTGCTCCCAGCGGTATTCCTTGTGAACCCGCTGTTGTGGCGCAACGTGTGTCCGCTGGCCACGCTCAACACAATTGGCGGTTCACGTCGCGCAACGCCCATTTTGCTTGCGTCGCAGCGTTCGGTGGCCGGTGTGGTTGGTATTGTGCTGTTGGCGCTGATGGTGCCGGCTCGGCGGTTCCTGTTCAATGAGCACGGCATGGCGCTGGCGGTTACCATTGCGGCGGTGGCCGCGCTGGCGCTGGTGGCGGGATACCTGGCGCCGCGTCGCTCGGGATTCTGCAACTCGTTGTGTCCCGTACTCCCGGTGGAGAAGCTGTACGGACAGTCCCCCTTGCTTGCACTGGGCTCGGCACGGTGCGGCGACTGCGCGCGCTGCACACCGGTGGGATGTATCGATCTGGTGGGGCGTCGCAGCGCGGTGCAGAGCGTAGAAGGTGTGCGCGGCGAGCAATGGTTGCTGAGCCCGTTCGGCGCGTTCGCCTGCGCATTCCCGGGGTTCGTGATTGGCTACTTCACCACGGTGAACGGTGCCGGCGCAACGGCACTGGGTACGTATGGACACGTGGGGCTCTGGTCCATCGGCAGCCTGGGGTTGATGGCCGCGATCGTGCGTGTCACGCATGTGCGGGCATCGCGCATGCTGTTGATTCTTGGCGCGCTGTCCGCCGGCGTCTACTACTGGTTCGCCGCGCCCAAGCTGGCCAATGCATTCGGTGGGGGAGCGGCGTGGGCAATTGGTGTGAGAAGCCTTGCGCTAGGCTTGGTAGGGTTCTGGCTGTGGCGCGGCGTGCAGCGACAGTGGCGGCCTTGGCCGCAGGGCACGTAGCATAGAAGCCGCTCACTACGGCAAACGCGTCGCCCGGAACTGCCACCGCTTCGTCACCCAGTTGGTGCTCGGCGTCGCAAAAGGAAACTCCGCCACCTCAATTTCACCGGTCAGCTCGTCGCCGTTCTTGACGGCGGTAATACTCACCCGGAAATCGTAGAAACTGAACTGCAGCAGCGGCTTTGCCTGACCGGTAAATCCACCGTCAATTGGTGTGCCGGTATAGGTAAACGTACCGCTGGCCGGTCGATAGGTCAGATAGGCCTGGTTGTACCGATGGGCGAGTGTCCACATCAGCGCGCCCGTTGGAGAGTAGTCCTTGACCGTGCTCCCGTTGCCAATGACGTCGACCAGTAAATACGCGCCGGGCGTTGGCTGAGTGGCGCTCAGCGGCGTGGCCACCTGATTGGGAAATGCAAAGACGAATCCCTTGCCTGGATTGGCCTCCAGTCGCGTAAACACATCGCAATAGTCCGTGCAATCGGTCTGCGCGATGCCGGAGATGGCGGTGCGGGTGAACTGTGTGATGCGCCACCCAAGCTTGACCGAATCGGTCTTTATGCTCGCCAGTCCGACGCCGATGGACTCGAGCGGAACCCCCGCCACCACGGACCAGACCTCCACCTGGATCACTTCCGTGCCGGCTCCGTTGTGGTTGGCCGTGTACTTCACCTGGGGGCGGTTCGTAACCACTCCCAGCGGCACATCAAGGGTGCCGTGCACTCCGGGATTGGTGTACTTGTAGCCGAGTCCTGGTCCGGTGTACTGCGGGTTGAGGGTGACCGTCAGATCGACGCTGCCGCCTGCGGCGAGGGTGGGCGCGTTCGGTGTAACGACCACCTGATACGGCACCTTCACCTCCACAAACGTCTTCGCCTCGCCGTGCGTGAGGGTGCGATCGACCGTGTCTTCCTTGAATCCCTCAAACCCGAAGGGGCCTGGGATGGCCGTGCGGATAATCGAGCGCTTTTTCTCGGTCACCGTAGCCACGACGTCATCGACGCGCGGCGGCGGCGCGGTGAACTGCGAGAATGCCGTGTACACAACATCCAGTTGCTGAGGACCGGCGGCGCCGAGCACGCCGAATACGGCGGAACTCTTCCACGACACTTCGCGCCCGGGAGCGATGGCCTGCACTTGTCCCTGCCGGTCGCGTATCAGCAGTCGCAGGTTTGACGTGGCGCCCGGACCAATCTTTGGCAGGGCGGGGGTGATTTCGTAGGTGACCTGCAGGTCGGCATCGACGACGGCGATTGCGGAGACGAAACTCTGCGCCGCCGGATTGTTCACGGATGCCGGGTTGAGCAGGACGTCGACTCTCACCGTGTCAATCGTTCCGTGCAGTTGGTTGAGCACGGAATTGGTTGCCGTGTACTGCGCGTCGGTGATGATACCCCATTGGCCGTTGCCCGCTCCGCTGCTGATGGCACCGTTCCGGCCGGTGGTCGACCAGCGGTACAACAGCGCCGGCGTGTTGGCCGGCAGCGGCACGCTGGTGCCTCGCGGCGCAAGTCCGGCGAAAAATCGCACCGACCGTTGTTGCTCATTCACGCTGCCTGAACCGGGCGTGAGCGTCAGTTGCGGCGCCTGCGCTCCGATGCCAACGGTGGTGGTGCCGCCGGCGAGTTGTCCTGCAACGGAACCCGCAACGCGCAAGGCGCCGGCGACTCCCGCGAAACTCGTGGTACGCCCGGAGATGGTGCGGGTGCTTGCGTCCAAGGCGATGTCTGTCAGTCCCGTCCACTGCGTGCCGTTGGTCTGGAGCAATGACAGGTCACCGGACATGACCCAGGCGGGGAGTTCGTTCGCGCCATATTTGATCTTCACCACGACGGGTTGCGAGAATGTCGTACCGGCGGGCCCCACTTCGTACACCGGTCCAACGAACTGCACGGCGTTCGGTGGTGGCGTCGACGGCTGTGCCTGCGCCGTCACCGTGATGGCCGTGTTGTTCGACACCGCGCCCGGCGGCACGACGAGCTGCACGGTGCCGCCAGCAAAGGTGAGCGTTCCACCGGCGGTTCCTACGGCGTTGTTTCCCAGGACGGTGATCGACACGGTGCCGCTTTTTCCTTCGCTGCTGGCCGTGATGGTCACGTCACCACTCGCGACGGCAGTGACGACGCCGGAGGCACTGACGGTTGCCACTTGCGGGGCCGACGCCGTCCACACAATGGCGCGTCCGGTGACCTCATTCGACGACGCGTCCCGCAGGGCGACGGATAGTTGGACCGTTTGCGGAGGAATCAGGGTCGCCTGCGGCGATGTCACCGTTACCGACGCCACCGCAACCGGTCCCGGCGTCGGCGGGGGATTGGTCGGCCCGCCGTCACTTCCGCCACCGCCACCGCAGGCGGCGAGTGCGAACAGCGTGAACAGGCGAGCGATTCGTGACACGGGCGTCTCTGCGTTCGGCGTTAGCGGCGATCGTCCCCAGCGCGCATTTCGCGGCTCGGGGGTTCACGTCACTACGCGCAAAAGGGCGCCAAATCGGCTCATGGACCGCGGCATTCGGCGCGTAATGGCCGCCGCCGGCAGCGTGCTACGTTGACTCACCCTTATGAGTCTATTATACTCATGCTATGACTACTCGACTTCAGGTACTCCTTGAGGACGACGAGATTGCCGAAATTCGTCGCGTCGCCAAGCGCCATCGCATGACGGTTGCCGAGTGGGTGCGGCAGGCGCTACGGAGAGCCCGGCGCGATGAGCCGGTGGCGGATCCACGAAAAAAGCTGGCTGCGGTCCGCGAGGCCGCGCGCGGCGAATACCCCACCAGCGACATTCAGCAGATGCTGACGGAGATTGAAGGGGAATATCTGGGGGACGTGGGCGAATGATCTTTATCGACTCGAACATCCCGATGTATCTCGTCGGCGCCGCACATCCCAACAAGCACACCGCGCGCGTCCTGCTGGAACAGTGCATCACCAACGGCGAGCGCCTGGTGGCCGATGCGGAGGTGCTGCAGGAAATACTCCACCGGTATGTCGCGATCAATCGGCGTGAGGCCATCCAGCCCGCGTTCGACGCGTTGCTGAAGGTGGTCGATCAGGTATTTCCCGTCGATACGAGTGATATTCAGCGCGCCAAATCCATTGTGCTTGGCCTCACACCGATTTCGGCGCGTGACGCCGTTCACGTCGCTATCATGCAGCGATATGGCGTCGAACGGATCATGAGTTTCGACACCGGGTTCGATGCGGTCGGATCCATCGAACGGGTACCGCAGTAGACCGCGGTCTTGACTCAGTGGTGAACGCCGCGTCCGGTCATGGCGCTTTCGACACGAGGCGTGGTCCACTCCTTCGCCATACGACAAGCAGCGCGGCGGTGAGCAGGAACGCATTTGCCCCCCACATCCCGACCACCGGCGATACCACCAGCCGTTCGGCGAGACTCTCACCCGTCATGATCAACGCGTAGTACGCGCCGAATACCACAAGGCTCGCGCCCACCACAAGCAACGTGCCGCCGCGCGGGAAACGGAAGGCGATTGCCATGCCAGTCAGTGCCAATACCAGGCATGCGGCCGGAAGGGCAAGCTTTTTCTGAATCTCAACTTCGTACGCGGCCGCGCGCGCCCGGGAAACCGGGTCAGCACCCGGCCCGACACTCCGCGCGGCCTTCCGCAACGATCCAATCGTCATGGTGCGATCGTTCTGCACCGCGGCGCCTCCGCTGAGTACCCCACTGAGTCTCCCGTTCGCGCGGGGGACAAGCTCGGCGGTCACCACCATCGCAAGCGCTGCCACGCCCACGGCGGCCGCGAGTACGGTGACGACCAATCGACGAACGTCGTTGCGCGCGCGGCGAGCCGCAGCGAGGGTACCGTTCGCGCCGAGGCGGGTGAACTCGTGGAGTACGGACAGGAAGACGGCCATCGGCATCGTCATCGCGGCGGTGAATGGCACCGCGAGCAGCAGAAACTCTGCGATGCCTGCAGGTGAAACCCCTCGCGCATTCAGCGCGGGGATCTGCCGGCTCGCGAAGGGGAATATCAACGAGACCGTGAGCCCCACAAATGCGATGGCGAACGAGGCGGCCAGGCGGCGCAGGAGCTGTCCGGTCGTGAGCTGCGGCCCCTCCGCGTTCGGTGCCGGGCGCACCCGTTCGTAGACGGCTCGCTTCATCACGTCCCACAATCCCGCGGCACCGACGAACGCGACGTGCAATCGTCCTCGCACCCTGGCGTGTTCGAGTTCGCGCGCGAACAGTTCCGCCATCGCCGCACCGTGCTTGTCACGCAGCGTGATGGGGAGCAGGCGGAGGGCCACACGATAGATGCGTGTCATGTTCATGCCTCACGCAGCGCGAGGCGCTTTCGCGCAACGCGAACGAGTGACTCCAGCCGCGCAGCCTCGCGCTCAAGCGCCACTCGACCGGCGCGCGTGATCCGGTAATAGCGCTCCCGTCCGGAGATCCCTTCGGGGCGCTCATCGGCGGCGACCTCTTCCAGCCACCGCTGCTCGACAGTTCCTCAAGCGAACCGTACAGCGTCGCCGGCCAGAGCCGCACGCCTCCGTCGCTCAGTGCACGGACGTCATCCTGAATCGCCGTGCCGTAACGCGGCGCGGCGGAGACGGAGAGGAGGATGAAGAACCAGTGCGGCTTCATGGAGTGGCCGGGTGGGAGGTTCGAGTGCACAAACTAGTATCGTATACTATGCTATGATAGTTTACGGTGCAAGGCGCGCCGGTCAAACCCTTCAAGACCATAGAGTGTCTATCCCATTGGCAGACGTTCCCATATCGACCTCATCAAATCCCATGCGCGAACGTTTCTCCCGCCGTGTAGGCAATCTGACGGCTGCTCTCCTTTGCTCCATCGCGAACGTGGCGACGGCGCAGGCAATTCCGGCGCAACTGTCGGCGGCCCAGGCACAGCAGGACCTCGACGTGGCCCGCAAATCGCTCGAAGAAGCGCATGGTGCACTGTATCGCTTCACGCCCAAGCCGGAGCTTGACCGAAAGTTTGATACCATACGCGCGCGCGCGAACCGGGCGATGTCAAGGCGCGAGTTCTTCGGCCTTGTGAACGAGCTGCTGGCGGCCACTGGCGACGGACATGCGCGCGTGGACCAGGACGACTCGACGACGGCCGAATTGGACCGAGCCCTGAGATTCCCGCTGAATGTCGTGCTCGAGGGAACGCGGCTCATGGTCACCGCGAACGCCGCGCGCGACGACAGCCGCATCAAGCCGGGCATGGAGATCACGTCGATCAACGGGCACCGTCGACCAGCCTGGCGCGCATCATGCCGACCATCCGGCGTGACGGATTCATCGAAACGGGGCGGCGCGCCACCTTCGGCGGTTCGTTCCCGTTTCGCTACTGGCTCAACATCGACACGTCGTCCCGGTTTGCGATCACGGCTCGCCCACCACGGTGTCAACACACTGGGGCGGCCGGCGTTCGGCACGCCAGCACACCAGAATAGCGTACCGCGCCTGGCGACGATCGCGGAACCACCGAGAACATCCGCTGCGCTTTGTCGGCGACTCGCGGTCGCGCTCCTCAAGATTCGCGCGTTCGTCGGGACAGCGTTTCGCGTCACTGACTCGGCGGTGACGCTGGCGATCGATCGGCGCACCGGCGATGATCCTCGACCTCGAGGGAACGGCGGAGGCACGGACATGTTCGGCGCAAAGCTCGTCTCACACTTCACCGACAAGCCGTTCCGGTATTCGACCACATCCATCGCCACCATCGCGCCCTCGTTCGCGACCTGGCTTCCGCGAACCTTCGCGTCCACCAAAGCGGGTACCACCCCGCATCCCGGTGGCGGCTATCGCGTCACGCGTGAGCTCCACGAAGGCGTCGCCGAACAGCCACCCGCCGCGCGTCCGTTTCTCGGCAAGCTGGTCGTGCTCATTGATGGTGGGACATTCTCCACATCAGCCGACGTGACCGCCGTTTTGCGGAGTATGAATCGCGCGACGTTCATCGGCGAAGAGACCGGCGGCGCGTACGAAGGGAACACGTCGGGGCTCAATGCCAGTGTCATCCTGCCGAACTCCAGGTTCAAGGTGTTCGTGCAGATGTACGGCTATGTGAACGCCGTTCGTCCGGGCCCGAAGGGGCGCGGCACACTGCCGGATATCGAGATTGCGAGGACGACCGAGGAGACGCTCCGAGGAGTCGACGGCGTCACCGCGGATCAGCCGCGCGCGCGGTAGACCACGGTCTCGCTGAAGCGCGCCTCTATGTCGCCGGGTCGAGCGGTCGAATGCCGCAGCGAGCACTGTCGTCCGGCACGGCCCGCCGGTAGACTTGCACTCGACGTTTGGTGGACTTCAATTCGCACCTACGACCTGCTTTGGCCGTTGGAGGCCATCCTGGTGGTCAGCTTTTGTCGCTTTCTCGCCGTGCTCCTTGCGAGTGCATCTGCGGCATGGTCGCTGCACGCGCAGCCGGCGCCCAGCGCGTCGCCGCGAGATCGCGCAGCAGTCGCGGACACCGCGCGCGCCGCACTGCGTCGCGATGCGCTGGAGCGTGTGACCCACCTCCTCCGTGCTGCAGATACCGCCGGGGCCGTCGACGCCCTCAAACGCGCGGCCGCCGCGTCGCCGGACGATGCTCGACTCTGGCACGACTACGGCATGCTGCTCTCCGTATGGAACAAGCCGTATTGGCGCACGATGAGTATGCCGGCCGGAATACCGCAGCGATTGATCGCCGCCGACAGCGCGTTGGCGCGCGCGATGTGGTTGGCACCGGATAGCGCAACCTACGCGCTGCACTACGGCGAGCACTTGTTCAACTCCAATCAGTGGAATTTTGCGAACGCCATGCGCGTGCAGTCGAAGGCGGTTGAGCGCGCGGAAGCGAGTGCGGACACGCTGACACTCGCGCAAAGTCGGGATGCGCTTGGATTGTTCTACTGGCGCCGATATGAAACGGTGGCCAATCGCCGGTTCTACATCATGAGCCTGCAGCACACGCCGACCACCCTGCTGATGCGTGCCGCTTTGAATCGGGACCTCTTCGACCAGGCGACACGGGCGTACGATCCCCCACTCGGGGAAGCGCTCTACCGTGAGGCGGCAACAAACTTCAGGCGCGCGCGTGAGCTCGACATGGAAGACGGAGTGGCGTTTCGTCACGACGCGATGCTGCTGGCGGAACGCGCGCGATGGGATGAGATGGCCGCAATGGCTGGCGCGCGATCGAAAACACGGCCCGCACAGACATGGCCGTGGTTCGCGCTCGGAATTGCCGAGCATCGTCGTGGCCGCGCGGGCGCGGCACACGCCGCACTCGACTCTGCCTATGCGCGCCTCTCCCCGCCTGAGCGTGAGCGACTGAGTTCGTTGTCGCGCCTGTTGCCGCCTGGTCGCAAGACGTTCTTTGACACGCTGAATACGGCGGGGAAGCAGCAGCTCACCAAGGCGTACTTCGATCTGGCAAATCCCACGTTGCTGGTCGAGGGGAATCTCGTTTGGGATGAGTTTCGGGCGCGCGTCGCATTTGCGGAGTTGATGTGGACGAACGAGCAACTGAACGTGCGCGGCGTGGATTCCGATCGGGGAGAAGCGATGGTTCGATGGGGACCGCCAGACAATGTGTGGTCCACATCGCCCGATGCAAACGGACTGCTCACCTTATCATGGCTATACCGAAGCACCGGCTTTCTCATCGCGTTTACTATGCCACCGACGTACGGCACGGCGTTCGTGAGTCAGAACGAGCGCTCGAACACGCTTGAGCCCGAGGAGCAACTGCGCCCCGCGCGATGGGATAATCTTCCGCTGTTCGGACGGGGCATTGATAGCCTGCCGGTCCAGGTGGCGCGATTCCGCCACGGCACAGACTCGCTCGACATTGCGGTCTTCGCTGGCGTTCGCGCCGGTGCGTTACGCGCCGGTTTGCCTACGGACACGTCGGTTCTTACGACCGGCGTGTTCGCCGTCGACGCGTTGGGCGTGGTGCAAAGGCGCATCACCGATGTGGTACGCACCGGCGAGCGCGATACACTGGCACTCACCGCGCACGCGTGGCGGACAACCGTACCGGCGAGTGTGTCATACTTGCGAGTCGAAGCGTTGGAGACCGATGCGCTGCGACTCGCTCGCGTGATTCGTGATGTGACGGGATTTCCGACAGCAGGCTTCGGGATCAGCGATCTGCTCATTGGCACAGGTATCACGGCGCCGGCGAACGAAGACGCCGCGCGCTGGAGCGACTATCGCCTCGCACCGATTACCGGCAATGCGCTACGCGTAGGGCGACCGGTCGACCTGCTCTGGGAAGTGTACGCGCCAACGGCCCGCGAGGGGAATGTGCAATATCGCGTATCAATCTCGGTGCAACGTGTGGAGCGCGCCGGACTGACCGGCGTCGTCGCGAGACTGGGAGGCAGAGTGCGCAACGCGGTGGTTCGATCTGTCGGCACGGACAAGGTCGCCGTGCAGTACGACCGTACCGCCGCGGTCCGCGCACAGCGTACGGAGTCGATTCGACTCGACCTCGGCAGCGCACGGGCCGGTCGCTACCTGATGACCCTTGAAGTCACCGACTTGAACTCGGGCGCCACCGCGATCACGCATCGCGATGTCGTATTGGTCGATCGCTAACCCGATCTGGTGAATGCAGCTACTCAGCCTGACCATTCCGATTGTGGAACGTGTGTTCGGGATCCTACTGAAGCGGAATCGCAGATGCGCAAGGTCGTGACGTTCGTTCTCGCCTTCATGTGCACCCCGGCCGGTTTGTTCGGCCAGGCGTTGCATCCCGACTCGCTCTTCCCGCGACTCATTGGGCATTGGGTGCTGCGCGGTACCATTGCGCGCCAACAGACGGTGCACGATGTGACCTTCGAGTGGCTGCTGGGCCGCGAGTACGTGCAGATGCGCGAAGTGTCTCGCGAGCGAACGCCCACTGGCACTCCGGCGTATGAGGCGGTCGTGCTCTTTGGTCGCGATCCCAAGTCGGGCGCCTACGCCTGTGTTTGGATGGACAACACCGCCGCGGCCGCGTTCCCGCCCGAGGGGACCGGCCGCGGCTCGGTCGCTGGCGATTCCATTCCATTCCTGTTTCACTACACCGCAAATACGAGCTTTCACACGACTTTCGTGTACGATCGTGCGAGGGACTCGTGGCAGTGGCATGGACAACGACAGTGCCGGAGTGCGCAGACCGTTTGCCCGTGTTATCCTCACGCGGTGATAAGACACGATTTCACCGCTGCTGAAGTCATCCGCATCTTCGAAGTAGATTGAGCGCTGATCACGGCCCGATGGCGCGGTCGACTTTCGCGGCTGGACACCTGACATACCTGGGGATTGTGGTGTCGACATGAGCAAAGAGCGCAGGTATCAGGACCACGAAATTCGACAAATCCTCGATCTGGCCATCGGTGAGGAAGACGGTCCCGCGCAGTCACCCTCCGCAGCCGATGGGTTGACGCTGCTCGATCTACAGGAGGTCGGGCGCGAGGTTGGGGTGCCCCCGGAGCGCATGACGCAGGCTGTCGCGGTATTTGAGCGGCATGGAGAAGCTGTCCCGCGTGGCACGACTATCGGATTGCCGACATCCGTCGAGCGAATCGTACCGCTTCCGCGCAACCTTTCGGACCACGAATGGGAGCTGCTCATCGCCGAGTTGCGCACGACGTTTGGCGGGAGTGGCGTCGCAACTTCGCAGGGTGGACTTCGCGAATGGAGGCACGGACGGCTGCAGGCATTTATCGAGCCCACGGCGACCGGCCATCGGTTGCGAATGACGGATGTGAACGCGGCAATCGGAGGGATCGTTCTCGGTGGATTCGTTCTGGCGTTCGCCCTCCTGATCCAACTGGTTCTCATCAACAATCCAACGGCGGGCCTCAGGTTTGCGGCGCCGGCGTTCTTTGCTTTGTTCGGTGGTGGCTTGGCCCTGGGCAGCGCGATATCGCTTCCTCGGTGGGCCCGGAAACAGGAGAAACGCATGGAGCACATCAGCACGCAGGCGGTATCGCTTGTTGCACTTCCCGGGGCAAGGGACAACTGACGGAAGCCGACACCGATCCGCGCGCTGGCGCGCCTGTCGACGCCTGCTGCACATCGACCAAAGGGACTTCAATGTCGCGCACGCTAACCGCTGTGGTACTCGGTGCATCAGGATCGGTCGGCCACGCGCTGATCCGGGAACTGATTCGCCATGGGTCGTTCAATCCGATCGTAAGCCTGACGCGTCGCTCGCAGCCTGCCCAAGTCGCGATGGCACGTGACGCGGGCATCGACCTGCGCGAGACGCTCGTTCCCGCAATGAGTCCAGCCGGTGTGGAGACTGCGACGATAGACGCTATTCGTTCACTCGACGGCGACGTCGTGGGGTTGAGTGTGTTGGGCGTCGGAGCCGACACCGCGAAACTCACGATCGACCAGCATCGCGCCGTCGACGTGCAATTGAACGCGGCCTTTGCGCGAGGACTGAAGGCATCGGGACTCGTGAAGCATCTGGCGTTCATGTCCGCCGTAGGCGCCGATCCCACGGCGGCAGTGACCGGATCAGGCGCCGCGGGGATGGCGCGCTACGCTCGTGTGAAGGGCGAGGCCGAGGAGGCCGTGAAAGCGAGTGGCCCTGAGGTGGTGAGCATCTTCCGTCCGTCGATGATCATCGGATCGCAACACACGCCGTGGCTGCTCGAGAAGGTGCTGCCGGTGTTCTCGTTGGTGACGCCGGCGAAATTCAAACCGATCACGGTCGAGCAGATTTCGAAGGCGATGATCGCGGCGGTTCTGAACACGCCGGCGAAGTCGGAGGTGTATCACTACTCCGAGATGATGTCGTTGAATCGGCGATGAGCCTTGTAGGTATGGAGGCCAGTCGCGAGATGGCTTTGGAAGAGATCGTCCCGCGCGGCGATCATATCGAGTTGTCGCCCCAGTAGCTAATTTCGGGCGTGCCACTCTCACCCATGGAGAACCCGATGGACAATCAGAGCCTCGCCTCGGTTTCAGTTCGCCACCGGAAGATGAAGGCGGCACTGGGCGCCATGCTGTTGCTCGCACCGCTTCCCGCCAGCGCGCAGGGCACACTTGAGGACTATCGCCGGGCGGCCACGATTAGCCAGCGGTTCGCCAACCTCACCACGGGCCTGGCCTCGGCTGAGGACTGGATCGGACAAACGCATCAGGCCGTGTACCGAGTCACAGTGCCGGGTGGCAGTCGATTCGTGCGCGTCGATGCAGAGCAGTGGACCAAGCAGCCGGCCTTCGATCACGCCGCGGTGGCCAAAAGCCTGTCGAGTGCAGCGGGTCAGCCGTACACGGAGATCACGCTCCCATTCGCGTCCATTTCTGTCGTCGACAATGGGGCTGCATTTGAGGGAGACGCGACCGGGTCGCGCTACCGCTGCACGATCGCGACATCGTTATGCGCGCGTGTCGGCGCCGCAACGACGGCCGGCGCTGGCCAAGGCGGGGGTGGCGGCGGTGGACGAGGCCAGGGAGCGAATACCGCGCGCTGTGGTGCCGCATCGCCTGCGCCGCCGGGTGCCGCGAGGACAGAAGTCTTCTCCCCCGACTGTCGGACCGTCGCCTTCATCCAGAACTACAACGTCGCCATTCGGCCCGCTCCTGCATCGACTACAGAGGGTGGCGGGCGCGGTGGGCGCGGCGGTGATGGTGGCGGTGCGGGTAACCCCGCACCGAACCACACGCTGTTGAGCACCGACGGGTCCGAAGGTGATGCGTATTTGGCCAACTCGATCGTGTGGTCGCCCGATTCGAAGAAGCTCGTGGCCTATCGGCAGAAGGCGGGATACAATCGCGTCCCGTATTACGTGCAATCGTCCCCGGCCGACCAGGTGCAGCCGAAGCTCGTCCCATACGGCCAGGCACCCGGAAACTTCGGAGGCGGCGTCTATCGAAAGGCCGGCGACATCCTCGATTCCAATCAGCCGGCGATCTTCGACATCGAAACGAAGCGGCAGATTCTGGTTGACCGAACGCTCTTCCCGAATCCGTACGCAATCTCACGTGCCGTGTGGCGCAAGGACAACGGCGCGTATTCGTTTCAATACAATCAACGCGGTCACATGATCTACCGCGTGCTCGAAGTGGACGCGTCCACCGGTACGGTGCGTCCGATGGTTGACGAGGTGACCAAGAGCTTCTTCATGTACAGCGATCAGGGGCACAATTTCGCCTATGACGTTGGCGCGAACTGTCGTTTGGCGCAGGGCGGCGGATGCGACTCGTACGCAGGCGGCGAGCTGGTGTGGGCGTCCGAACGCGACGGGTGGAACCATCTCTACCTGCTCGATGGCAGGACCGGAAACGTCAAGCACCAGATCACGAAGGGTCATTGGGTGGTGCGCGGCGTGGACAGTGTGGATGTCGCCAATCGCCAGATCTACTTCCGCGCGGGCGGGATGAATGCGGATCAGGACCCGTACTTCATTCACTATTATCGCATCAACTTCGACGGCACGGGTCTCGTCGCGTACACCGAGGCTGATGGGTCCCACACCGTCACGTGGTCACCCGATCACCAGTACTACATCGACTCCTATTCGCGCGTCGATCTTCCCACGGTCGTGGAGTTGAAACGCGCGAGCGACCGGCGCACGCTGTCACTCGAAAAAGGTGACATGTCTGCCGCGGTCAAAGCCGGATTCCGGCCGCCCGAAGTGTTCGTCTCGAAAGCGCGTGATGGCACAACCGACATCTGGGGCATCGTCGTGAAGCCGGTAACGTTCGATCCGAAAAAGAAGTACCCGGTCATCGAGCAGATCTACGCGGGACCGCATGGCTCATTCGTGCCCAAGACGTGGGGTGGTGGGCAGAGTCTCGTCTCGCTCGCGGAAATCGGTTTCGTGCTCGTGCAGATCGATGGCATGGGCACGAGCAATCGATCAAAGGCATTTCACGATGTGGCGTGGAAGAACATTGCCGACGCCGGATTTCCCGATCGTATTCTGTGGCATCAGGCCGTGAACAAGAAGTACCCATGGTACGACATCACGCGCGTCGGCATCTACGGCACGTCGGCGGGCGGGCAGAACGCCGCCGGCGCCGTGTTCTTCCATCCCGAGTTCTACGATGTCGCGGTGGCCAACTCCGGCTGCCATGACAACCGCATGGACAAGATCTGGTGGAACGAAGCGTGGATGGGCGAGATCGGTCCGCACTACGAGTCCAATTCGAACGTCACTGCGGCAAAGAATCTGAAAGGCCATCTCTATCTGACCGTCGGTGAGTTGGACACGAACGTCGATCCGTCGTCGACGATGCAGGTGGCCAACGCACTGATTGCGGCGGGCAAGGACTTCGATTTGCTCGTGGTGCCGAACGGTGGGCACGGTGCGACCGGGCTCGACGGCACACGAAAGCGCAACGACTTTTTCGTGCGCTGGCTGATGGGCGAGAATCCACCCGACTGGAATTCGGGAATATCACTGCGCTCGCCTGGTGCCGGTGCTCCAAGTGGGGGCAGTGGTGGTTTCGATTTCCCCGCCGAGGAGCCCGCACCACGTGGCTTCTTCGACGAGGATCCGACGTTTACCTACCCGATGTACTGGTGGTTCTGATGCAGGAGCTTGCGGCGCGCGCGCCTTGACGCGTCATCGCTCGCCCACCAGCGCGAGCATCCGCTCGCGCGCCGAGCGCACGCCCGGCTGCAACGCCGGGTCAGCCTTGTCCCACAGATCCAGGAACGCCGCATAGCGGTCGCGGGCCAACTGCTTCTTCCCTTGTTGCGCGTACAGTTCGCCAAGACGGAACAGTGCGCGCGGTATGACGGCGGGACGCCAATTCTGGAAACCCGAACCGTACACGGGCGGCAGCAGCGCGCGTTCGTAGGCGACGATGGCCGAGTCGACCAATCCGAGTTTCTCGAAGGTTTTGCCGACGAGGTCGCCGGTGCATCCCATGCAGCTTTCCGCGCCGGCGCGCGCGAGCGGAAGCGCATCGCGAAAGCGTCCTTCGGCTAGCGCGAGCTGGGCCAGTGCGCGTTCCATCGAGGAGTCATCCTTGCGCCACAGCTCCGGCATGGACTTCTCGTATTGGGCGATTACGCGACGCGCCTCAGGCAATTGTCCCAACCCCGCGCGCAACCGCACAACATTCCCCCACGGACGGCTGGCGAGTGGCAAGCTGTCGAAGTTCGTCGCGGCCAGTGCTGCGTCCATTTGTGCGCGCGCTGCCGCCGTGTCACCTCGCAGCTGAAGGTCAATCCACACTTCCCAAAGCTGTTCGCGAAGTGCGGTGCCTGGATTCCGCTGGTCCATTTGCGCCTGACGCAACGCGCGTGTGCTGGCTTGACCGGCAGCGACCTGTCCGCGAAGCCAGAACACTTCGGCCTGATACAGATGTCCCCAGTACCGATAACCGGCGTTGCTCGATCGCGAGAGTGAGTCACCCATCGCGATGGCAACGTCGAACTTGTTGGTGGCAGCGGCCAGGAAGTATCCCGCTTGCCAACGCTGCGGCGACGTCGGATATCGCTCCGCCAACCGTACCAGTGTGCGTTCGGCGGCAGTGAATTTCCCCTGCGGAATTTGCGAGGTGACCAGGTTGTAGTACGAGCTCGCCGATGCCGTGCCCGCGTCAACGATAGCGGACAGCGCCTGTTCCGATTCGGCAAACCGGCCGAGCGCGCGCAGGTACAGCCCCAGGCCATTGTGGGCCGCCATGTCGTCGGGCCATGACGCCACGATGCGCCGGTAGCATTCCACGGCGCTTTCGAGATCGCCTGACGTGCTCGCGTAGAGTGCCTCGGCAAGCAGGGCTTCGTGCGCGGGCAGACGATCCTTGAATCGAAAAATGCGTTCCACTGCGTCCAGCCGCTGCGTCGGATCGCCACGCAGGTTGTTCAGGTCTGAATACAGGCCGCGCCAAGCCATGGCAAACGTGGAATCCAGCGACACCGCCTGGCGGAACAGTGGCAGGCGATCAATCTCTTCTCCCGCGCGCTGGCTGCGAATCGCCCGGGAATAGAGCTGCAGTGCCTCGAGCGACGACGTGGACACCTGTTCGAGCGCCGGTGTGGCGCGAATGCTCTGCAGCGATTCGCCGATCTCTTCGCGCAGGGTGCGCGAGAGCTTGGCAACGGCAGGGATGATCTCACTCGCGGTCTTGGCGGTGGTGCGTGTCGCAAACAACGTGGTGCCTTGTGCGTCGAGCACGCGCGCCGACAACGCAAAACCGCTGGCGAACGGCGCCACATCACCAGCCACCACCACCTTCACATTCTCACGGGCGGCCAATTCGGTGGCGACCTCCGGAACGAGACGCGTCTTGACGTCACGCTTCATGCGTGTCAGTCCGTCGCGAATCTCGGCGGGCGGTATGAGCCGCACGACCTTCGACTGCGAGAGGTCGATCGTCAGCGCCTCGGTGAGCGCCGCGCCCAGGAGCGTGTCGGGTGTGGTGTTCCCGAAGTCCGCGACGAGGATGCGATCACGTTCGTTCAGCGTGCCCGCCGACAGCAGTGTCGCGAACGGTCCAATGCCTGCCGCGCGGAGTCCGATGAATGCGCCGGCGGCCGCACCAAGTCCCAGGATCGACACGAGTCCGGCGGTGATCAGGCCGCGTGACGACGAGGCATGGGCCACGAGCGAGGAACCTGCGCCGACGCGCTTGCGCGTGATGCGCAGGGCCAACGGCACGCACAGCAACACCACGGCGATGGCCGCGACCACCACCCAGTCGGGGAGTCCGAGGGATTGCCGAATTCCCCAGGCCGCGGCCAGCATGAGCAGCATGCCGCCAACGGGCGCGGCCAGCGACGCCATGTCGCGTGTCGGCGCTGCGGTGGTTGCCGACGTCATGTACGGCGTCGCCGATGACAGCATGCCACTCGACATCGACAGCCGATCGAGCACCGGCAACAAATCCGCGGCATTCTGCACGCGATCTTCCGGACGTTTGGCCAGCAGGCGCAGCACCAGATCGTCGAATGCCTCGGGCACCGTCGAACGTGTCACTCGCAGCGATTCCGGTGCACGTGTCATGTGGGCCGCAATCAGCGCCTGCGCGGTGGGCGCCACGAACGGTGGCTGACCGGCCAGCATCTCGTACGCCATGACCCCCAGCGCATACAAGTCCGCGCGATGATCCACATGCGGGTCGGCCATCGCCTGCTCGGGCGCCATGTACACCGGTGTACCCAACGCCATTCCCGCCGACGTGAGGCCGCCTTCCGGGCCAGGATCGCCGACCCCAAGGGCCTTGGCGACACCGAAGTCGGTCACCAGTGCGTGTCCGCTCGACAGCAACACGTTGTCCGGCTTGATGTCCCGATGCACCACGCCGTGCGCATGCGCATAGCTCAGCGCATCGGCCACTTCACGCACCAGGCGCGCGGTTTCTTCCACCGGCATCGCGACATCGCGCTGCAACCGCGCCCGCAGCGATTCGCCCTTGATGAAGGGCATGATGTAGTACAGCAGGTCGCCCGTCGTTCCCGAACTCAACACCGGCACGATGTGCGGATGCTGCAGTTTGGCCACCATTTGCATTTCCCGGCGGAACCGGTCAGTGCTGACCCCAACCGCCAAGTTGGGCGGCAGCACCTTGATTACCACCTCGCGATCGAGGGCGACTTCGACGGCGAGAAACACCTGCGACATGCCTCCGCCGCCCAGTTCGCGGACTATGCGATAGTGCGGATCGAGCGTGCGTTCGAGGGCGTTGGCGAGATCGGACACGAGTGTGGCGAGGTTGAGGACGGCCAAGTATGGAGCCTGAGCGCGCTCGCCGCCATTGCGCTTGATGTCGGTTGCCGAGCTCTATCAAGTAGTCAGGCGCCTCGCCGAAGGTCTCGGCTTGAACGTCTCAGTTCGCCCGCAACGCGTCGCTCGGATCAATCCGACTCGCGCGCGCTGCCGGCACCCAGCACGCCACCAACCCGATCGTCGCCATGGTCACCGCGACCACCACCAACGTGAATGGATCGCGCGACGGCACGCCGAACAGCAGGCCCTCGATGAAGCGCGACAGCGCCAGCGAACCCGCCACACCGACGGCAAGTCCGAGCCCCACCAGCAGGCCGCCTTCCGCCAGGATCATCGCCGTCACCCGTCGCGGAGCGGCACCAAGCGCCATCCGGATACCGATCTCGTTCGTGCGCGCACTCACGTTGAACGCCAGCACGGCGGCGATCCCGATTGATGCGATCACCAACGCGAGAACACCGAATCCACCCAGCAGCAGCGCGTTGAGCCGACGCGGCCCGACGCTTTCGTCGCGCACCGCTTCCAGCGATAAGACATTCTTGACCAGTTGATCGGGTGCGACTGATCGCACGATGGCCCGCGCCGCCGTGGACAATCCTGTGGGGTCGACCGCGGTCCGCATCACCAACCCGCCCGGAGGGAATTCGGCCTGCGCCACCGGAAGGAACGACACGGCCAACGGCTTCGCATCGAGTCCGCCGTCCTTTGTATCGTTCACGACGCCGACGACGGTGCGCCAATCGCCGGAGACACCAATGAAGCGCAGTACATCACCGGTCCACGCGACGCGACGACCAATCGCATTGTCGGTTGGAAACAGGCGATCGGCCAGCGTCTTGTTCAGGATCACCACCTTCTCGGCGGATGGACGGTCTGCTACGGTGAAGTCGCGGCCCTTGAGCAACGGAATACCGGCCGCGCGAAAGTAGCCTGGATCGGCCGTGCGATATTCCGCCGACGGGTTCGGACCGTTGTCGAGCGTGCGCGCCTCAGCCTTCATCTCAAGGAGAATCTGGCTCGCGCGCAGCGGCACGGTGGATCCAACGCCAACCACCTCGACACCCGGCAGCGTCGACAGCTGACGCTGCATTTCGTCGTAGCGCTGGCCAGCCTTGGCGAAGTCGGTGGCGGCCGTGAAGTCAAACGGCACTTCCATCGTGAGCACGTTCTTCGGATTGAGCCCGGGATCGACCGCTGCGAGACGCTGCATGGATCGCACCAGCAGTCCCGCGCCAGACAACAGCACGACCGACACGGCCACCTGCGTGATCACGAGCGCCTGTTGCAACCGCTTGCGACGCCCACTGCCACTCGTCTTGACACTACCAGCGGCCAAGCCGGCACCCAACGCATGCTCGGCACCAACCCGCGGCGCAAACGACAACAGCAGCGCGATGAGCACGGCAAGGAGCGCGGTAAACGCCAGCACCATCCAATCGACGTGGATTTCATCGGCGCGTGGGGAGAATCGCGCGACGAACCGTGACAACGTGCCGACACCGGCAATGGCCACGAGCAGACCAAGCACGGCGCCACCGCCGGCAAGCACGAGATTCTCCACCAGCAACAGCTTTCGCAGCCGCGACGCGCCGGCGCCCAAGGCCGCGCGCACCGTCATTTCGTGTTCGCGACGCACACCACGCATCAGTGTCAGGTTCGCCACATTGGCGCACGCGATGACCAGCACGAGCGCCGCCACGCCCATCAGCATCCACAACATGAGCCGCGCATCGCGCCCCAGTATCTCCTTGAACGGTGTCAGCTCGACCGTGTATCCCCACGTCTTCTCGTATGCCTCCGGATACTGCGCATTTCGACGCTGGGTGATCCCCGCGATCTCCTGCCGTGCCTGTTCGACCGTCGCGCCGGGCGCGAGTCGCGCGATCATCTCCGTCATCCGGTGCGTCCGCCCCTGCACCATCATCGCGCTCACATGATGCTCACTGATCGACATGTTCATCAACGCATCGATCCGACCGGGGAAGAACGGCGCCGGTTCGAGCACGCCAATCACTTCGACCGAGCGCTTGCTGATGCGCATCGACTTGCCGACGATCTTCGGGTCGCCGGAGAAATGGGTCAACCAATAGGCATGCCCGAGCATAATCACCGGCGCTGCCCCAGCTCCGTCGTCGGTGGGCGCGAACGCGCGGCCCATGATCGGCTTGAGCCCCATCACACTCAGATAATTGCCCGTCACCAGTCCGACATCGATTTGCGAGGCCTGAGTATCCTCAAGCAATGTCAGCCCCAGCGGCGAGTATTCGGCGATCTGTTGCATCGTGCGCGACTGCTCGCGGAAGTCGTTGATTTCCGGCACGGAGAACGCCACGCTGTTCTGTCCCTGATTGACCGTGTGATGGCGCAGGTACATGAGCCGATCGCCATCGGCGTGCGGCAGCGGCTTCAGGAAAACAGCACGGACCGCCGAGAAGATGGCGGTGTTGGCGCCGATGCCAAGGCCCAAGGTGAGCACAACCGCCGTCGCGAATCCTTTGGCGCGCGACAGCGAGCGGAAGACGTAGCGCAGGTTCACCGCGGCAACCCCTGCTCCAGATCGGCCGCGATGTACGCCATGATGGCCATCACCGCCACACATCGCTGCACCTCAGCCCGATCCAGCTTGTCCGGCGTATCCCCATCGGTGTGATGGAACCAGAAGTACTTCGATCCGTCCACGTTGAGACCCATGCCCGGCACGCCGGTGGCCATGATGGGCCCGATGTCGGCGCCGCCGCCTGAGGCTTCGATCTTGCCCGCGCCAATGGGCGCCAGCAGTCCACCTATGGCTTCGACAATCGCGCGCGCTGCGGGCGATCCCGTGAAGCCGAAACCAAGTGGCGAAAACACACCACCATCCGACTCGATGGCCAACTGGTGAATCTCTTTCTGGTGCGCGTCGCGATACGCCGCGCCACCACGTCCGCCGTTCTCCTCGTTGGTCCATCCCACCACGCGAATGGTGCGACGCGGAGTGAGGCCGAGTTTCTTGAGCAGGCGTATCGCTTCCCATGCCACCACCACACCGCCGGCGTCGTCCATCGCGCCCTGGCCCACGTCCCATGAATCGATGTGACCGCCCATTACCACAATCTCTTCGGGCTTCTCGCGGCCCTTCAACTCGCCCATCACGTTGTGGCTTTGCGCGTCGGGGAGCGTCTGTGCGCTCATCTTGAGCGTGACCGTGACCTTCTCTCCGCGATTGATCATGCGACGCATCATCATCGCGTCTTCCATGGTCACGCTGGCATGCGGTATTCGCTGCACGGTGGAGTCGTAACTCATGTTGCCCGTGTGCGGCGTGCGAATGCCGTACGGCCCCGCACTGCGCGCCAGTGATGCCACGGCGCCGGCCTTGGCCGCCGCAATCGCACCCAACCGGCGGAACGAACCGTTGTAGCCATAGTCGCGCCACTCAGCGTCGTACAACACAATCTTTCCTTTCGCTTCGCTGGCCCGTGTGGTGAGCTCCTCGAAACTCGCCACCACCATCACCTCGGCAGTGATGCCAGTCGGTGGTGTGGCAATGCTTCCGCCCAGGCCCAGCATGGGCAGCAACTGACGTCGTGGGGACACGAGTTCCAGTGACTCCGCGCCGCGTACCCAGTGCGGCACCATCACCGGGTCGCGTCGCACGTTGTCCAGACCGTCCTTGGTCATGGTAGCGGCGGTCCAGCTGATGGCCTGCTCCAGCGCCACCGATCCGGACAACCGATGACCAAAGCGATCGGTGAGCTCGGCGATACGATTCCACGCACCGGCGGAGTCAGCCTGCGCCGCGGCGATGATGCGATTGGCGATCGCGGCGTACTTGGCGGGAATGGCGTCGGGGGCCTGCGCAGAAAGCGGGGCGGAGAGCGCCAACAGAGACAAGGCGGAGAGTACGGCGGAGCGGGCCATCGATTGATCCAATATTGGGGGGAGACTGCGATGACAATAATCTTCGCTCGGCGCACCGTGAACGCCAACGCGCCACCCGTTCTGACCGTACCTTTGTACGATAGCGTCCCATCCCCGCCGTACCCTTCCGCCAGCCCGCCACGCCCCCCGTGAACCCGCTCCAGACCCGCGGCCTTGCCGCGCTCGCCCTCCTCGTCCCTCTGGCCCTCGGTTGTTCGGCTGAGAAGAAACCCACCGCCGACACCACGGCCACTGCGAACAGCATGGCCGGAATGGCCGGCATGTCAGGCATGGACGCGCCCGTCACCATCCCCAAGGGCGCCATTTTTACCGCTGCCGACGTGCACTTCATGCAGGGCATGATTGCCCATCACGCGCAGGCCATCTTCATGTCACGCCTGGCGGCGTCGCACGGGGCCAACCCGCGCCTGCTGCGTTTCGCCAACAAGATTGACCAGTCGCAGATGGCGGAGATCAAGCTCATGCAGGACTGGCTCGTGGCAAACGGGCAGACGGCGCCCGACACGTCGTCGTATCATCACGTGATGATGGCGGGCATGTTGACGGCGGAACAGATCAAGACGCTGGAAGCGGCGAACGGTGCGCAGTTCGATAAGCACTTTCTCACCATGATGATCCAGCATCACGAAGGCGCGCTCAAGATGGTGGCCGACCTCAATGCCTCGCCTGGTGCGGCACAGGATATCGACGTGTCTGTGTTTTCGAATGATGTGTTTACCGTGCAGACCGCCGAGATCGGATTGATGCGCCAGATGCTTGAACAAGCGCCCGCCACACCCTGAAGTTTCCCGAAGCGTTTCCCGACGCTGCTGTGAGCCCTTTACCGGAGTTGACCCTGATGGGACATGTTCGCAGGATGTGCGCCTTCGCGGCGCTTTCATGGACGGTGGCGTCGGTGCTTGGCGCACAGACGTATCCCACCGGCAAGGACGCGCGCAATGGACTGAAGTCCGGCGTGCTGGACGCCGGTATGGCGGCGGAAGGCATGAAACTCGTGTCGTTCACACCGAAGTCGGCCGAGTTTGACACGACGCGCGGACTGACGTTTGTGAATTCGGATCTGGCGTTTCGCGGCAACTATGTGTATCAGGGCAACTTTGCCGGCTTCTCCATTTGGGACGTGAGCAACCCGGCCAAACCGGTGAAGGCGGCGGCGGTGTCATGCATTACGTCACAGGGCGACCCGTCTATTTACGGCAACCTGCTGTTCATTTCGGCGGAAGGCGGCGGCAATCGCAACGACTGTGGCAAGGGTGGTGTAAAGGACCCCAAAGACCACATGGCGGGCGTGCGCATTTTCGACGTGTCCGATCCGCGCAATCCGAAGCTGGTGAAGAACGTGCAGACGTGCAAAGGCTCGCACACGCACACCATCGTTCCCAGTCCGAAGGACAAGGGCGTCATTTATTTGTATGTGTCGGGCAGTCAGGGCACGCGTCCGGAAACGGAAATGGCCGGCTGCAAGTCGGGCACCGATGCAGCGGATACCACGAACTCGTTGTATCGACTGGATGTGATCAAGGTGCCGTTGGCCAGTCCTGAAAAGTCGGAAGTGGTGACGGGTGCGCGTATCTTTACCGGCATGGAGCCCGCGCCGCGTCGCGCAGGTGCCGGCGCTGGTCGTGGTGGTCGTGGTGCTGATCCTGCCGCCGGACCGCCGCCAGCGCCTACGGGTCCGCGCAATTGTCATGACGTGTCGGTGTATCCGGAAAAGCATCTGCTGGCCGGCGCGTGCGGCAGTTACGGCATCCTGGTGGACATTTCGAATCCGGAAAAGCCGATTCGCTTGGACGCGGTCGCCGACACGAACTTCTCGCTGTGGCATACGGCCGTGTTCAGCAACGACGGCAGCAAGGTGGTGTTCACCGACGAGTGGGGCGGTGGCACTTCACCCAATTGTCAGGCGGGAAACATGCTGGAGATGGGCGGCAACACCACGCTCACCATCACCAAGGCGAAGAAGATGAAGCAGGGCGCGTACTTCAAGATTCCCACGGCGCAAACCGCGCAGGAAAACTGCGTGTCGCACAATGGCGCACTCGTACCGGTGCCGGGCCGCGACATCATGGTGCAGGGTTGGTATCAGGGGGGCGTGGACGTCATCGACTTCACCGATCCCAACAAGCCGTTTGAACTGGCCTTCTTCGATCGCGGCCCTATTGATGCGCCGCCGATGGTGGATGCTGGTCCGCCGGGCGCGGCAGGCACGGCGGCGCCACCGGCTCGCGGCACCATTGGCGGGTCGTGGGGCGCGTACTACTACAACGGCATGATCTACTCGTCGGAACTGGCACGCGGCATGGATATCCTCGAGCTCACGCCCAGCGACAAGCTGTCAGCCAACGAGATTGCGGCCGCGAAGTTGATCAAGCTGGACCAGTTTAATCCACAGAGTCAGCCGAAAATCGTGTGGCCGGCGGCGTTCCCGGTGGTGCGGTCGTATCTCGATCAGCTGGTCCGCAACAATGGATTGGCAGCAGCGCGTACCAGCGCCATTGGCAGTGCGTTGGACGCGGCCGAGGCACAGTCTGGTGCGGCGCGGCGTGCAAGCTTGACCAAGTTGGCGGCGGCCGTGACGAAGGACGCGGCCGGCGCCAAGGATGCGGCCCGGGTGACGACGATGGCGGCGGCGATCAAGGCGCTCGCGGCGGCGTCGAAGTAGGGGTACGGCCAGCGTTTTCGGCCACACGGCACAGGCGAAAGGCCCACATCAATTGGTGTGGGCCTTTTGTGCGTCATGGGTGTTGGGCGCTTGAGCGTTCAGCGGGTGTGCAACCCAATGCGCGCCGCCAACTGCTGAAAGCGCTTCTCTTTTCGCAGCGGCTCAAGGAATGGAATGACCGTCATGAAGATGAGCGTGAACGCATGATCACGCTCGGCTTGCTCAAGTGCATCGAGCGCCTTGGAGGTCTCACCAATCGCCACATAGCCGCCGGCCAGCATGTCGGCGGTCACGTAGCGCGTGGTTGACAATACCTCCATGCGCTTCACCCACGCGACCGCACGTTCCCGTTCACCGATCTTCGCGAATATTTCCGGCACCACGGCCTCTTCAGAGATACCGGGAAGGAATTCCTGTTGGGGAAGCGCGGCCAGGACGTCGCGTCGATTTCCGCCGGTGGCGAGCAACGTGGCCGCCAACTGCAGGCGGGCCGGCACAAAGGTGGAGTCCAGTTGCAGGGCTTCGCGCAAAATCGGAATGGCACTGCGCGGATCTCCGTCCATCCAGTACGCCGATCCCCTCCGAGTGGAGATGATTATCGAAAACGGATCGAGGGCATGTGCCGTGGCAAGTTCCGCGTGTGCCTCGGTCACGCGACCCTGACAAAGTAGATACCAGGCGTAGAACAGATGTCCTTCGGCGGAGCTGCCATTCAACTCCACGCCCCGCCTCAGGTGCTCGCGCGCCTCGTCCCATTTCCAGTCGTAGAATGCGGCCACAATGCCCAACGACGTGTGCGCCTCTGACAGTGTCGAATCGAGCGCCAACGCGCGCAATGCGGATTGCCTGGCGAGGGGAAAGACATCGTGAGGTCGCCGCCCGCCGAATGACGCCAACAGACTGTAGACATCGGCGAGTCCGGCGTGCGCCGGTGCGAACAGTGAATCCAGCGCCAGCGCGCCACGAAACGCGGCGATGGCCGAATCAAGCGACTGCGAACTGCGGGTTCGCATCGCGTGCCGACCGCGCAAATACAGATCGTACGCCACCGGATTCGTCGAATGCGGCACCCGCGGCCCTCCCCCAGAGCTCCCCGCGAGCGTGAGCCGAAGTTCCTTCACCACAGCGCGCGCAATGGAATCCTGCACGCCGAACACATCTTTCAGCTCGCCGTTGTACTCTCCCGCCCAAACCAATGAGTCCGCTGCCACGTCCATAAGACGCACCGTCACACGCACCTGCTGTCCACTTCGGCGCACGCTGCCCACCAGCAGATTGGTCACGCCCAATTCGCGCCCGGCGTCTTCACGTTGCTTGCCCTTCAACCCGAAGGACGAGGTGCGCGATGTGACACGCAATCCAGGCAACCGACCGAGTGCGGTGAGCAGTTCATCGGCGATGCCTTCGCCAAAGTAGTCGGCGGCAGAATCACTGCCGATGTTCGTGAACGGGAGAATGGCGAGGGACCGTGCAACCGGAGCAGCGTCACGTGATTCAGCCCCTACGGCACTCGGGCGAGCACGCTGGGCCGTGATCACCGCGAAGGTCACTGTTGCCACCACTGTGGCCGCGCCCAGTGCCCACGCGATATGGCGCTTGTTCCACGTGGGACGACCACGCGCAATCGCCTGATCGAATGACTGCGATGCGGCAATGGGCGCCAATGTGTCACGCACGGCGTCTGCACCCGCGGGCCGATCCGTTGGTTCCTTGGATAGCAACTGCATCACCAGTCGGTGCAGTTCTGACGGTGTCTCGGCGCGCAGCTCGCTGATCGGGCGTGGCGGCTGCGTGAGATGTGCATTCACCACGGACTGCATGGTCGGACCGGTGAATGGCGGTTGTCCCGCCAGCATTTCGTATCCGATAACGCCAAGCGCGTAGAGATCCACGCGGTGATCCATTGTCGGATCGCCAAGCGCCTGTTCCGGCGCCATATACGTGGGTGTCCCCAAAGCCAGTCCGACGGTGGTATGGACGCCGACATACGCGCTCGTTTCCAGTGCCTTGGCCACACCGAAGTCGGCGACCAACGCATGTCGCTGCGACAGCAAGATGTTCTCCGGCTTGATGTCGCGGTGGACGATTCCGGCCCGATGCGCGCAATCCAACGCATCAGCAATTTCCATCAGCAGTGCCACAACGTCCGCTACTGGCAATGCCCCGCTACGTGCCATGCGAGCGCGCAACGTCTCTCCGTCCACGTAGGGCATCACGTAGTACGGCCGCTCGCCACCGTTCACGACATCCTTCACGTGACCGGAGTCAATGAGGCCGACAATGTGCGGATGCTGCAGATTGGCGGCCATCCGAATTTCCGCCAGAAACCGGTCGGCGCTTGCCGAGGTAATCAGATCACTGCGTAACACCTTGATAGCCACATGGCGACCAAGCTTGAGATCCCGGGCGAGATACACCGATGCCATGCCGCCGCTGCCGAGCTCTTGTTCGAGTTCGTAGCGGTCCGCGAGGGCGGATTGGAGGGAGGCTAAGTCTGCGGTGGGAATCACAGCGCTTTCGGTACCGAACGGGCAGGGATGATGGCGTGGGAGGTGGAACCGCGATCGAACAGCCATGCATGGCTGCAGTCGATAGTAGCACGCCGACACGCGCCCGACGAGATGGGTGGCCGTCGGGTGGCACAATTGCCGAGAAGGCGGCTACTGAATCAGCCCGCGAATTGCTCGGCCAGGATAGATACCCGGCACCACCGCGCCGTTTCGCACAATGATCGCGCCGTTCACCACGACATCCCGCAATCCCACTGGCGCCAGCGTCGGCTCCCGATAGGTCGCACGGTCCATGATAGTGCCCGGATCGAACAGCACGATATCCGCATCGGCGTCAACCTGCAGTCGTCCCTTGCGAGCCATTGCCGGCACTCTGGATTCCATGCGACGTGCAGGCTCGATGGTCATCTTGCGCAACGCATCCATCAGGGTGAGCGCGCGTTGCTCGCGCACATAGCGTCCCAGTACGCGCGCAAAAGTTCCGGCCACACGCGGGTGCCCCATGCCGCCATGCAGAATGCCATCGCTGGCGATCATGGTGAGTGAATCGGCCACTGCGGCCGTCACGACGCTCTCGGAGTTGTTGTAGTCCACGATCATGCCACCGATTGCGTGATACCTGGCAAATGATGTGCGCGTGAGTCGCTCACCCGTGAGCGCCCACGCGAATCGCGCGAACTTCCTCTCGGGCCACGACCGCCAGCCGTCGTTGTCGGCTGCATCGATGGGCGACATGGACGCCGTGTACGGGTAGACCTCGGTCGTGATATCGAGTCCGCGAGCCCGTGCGCCACGCACCAGCTCCAAGGCGCGGGGCGTGTCTTCACCCACAGAGCTCTGGATGTGCACGATGTGCGCCGATGCCCCAGTAGCGGCCGCCGCGGCAATTACTTCCTCGGTTTCCAGGAAGTAATACGGTTCGGCCAGACTGCGCATGTGTACGTGAACCGCCGCGCCATACTTCGCGGTCACTCGGAACACCTGCAGAATTTCCCACGGCGTCGCGGCGGGAGTGAATTCAATCAGCATCCCCGCCGCAATGGCGCCACGCCGGAATCCATGATCCATAGTCGCCACGATCTCGTTCAGCTCCGCCTCAGTGCTGGCACGCGACTTGGCCGCACCCAGCGGTGTGTCTTTCCCGGGATCGTGCATGGCTTGCATGCGGGCCACATCATGTCCAACACTCACACCGTGATTGATGATCGATGTGCCGGCGCGGTGGTCGTACCAGCCATCGACATCTACCGTCCCGCCCTCCAGTTCGAGCGCGGTGGTCGTCCCATCAAGCACTTCCACCCGATACCCGGCCGTATCCTGCGCGTGCTGGTGCAGGTCGATGAAGCCCGGTGCCACAACCATCCCGCGCGCGTCCAGCGTGTCCCGACCCTGAAGCGGCTGCGCACTGATGGCGCGGATGGACCTACCGGTGACGCCCACGGTGCGAATCGCATCGAGGCCTGATGCCGGGTCCATTACGCGCCCGTTGAGGATGATCAGATCATATAGCGGATGGGATTGGGGAGCGGCGCAGGCGATCGTCACGGCCAGCACCGCGCTGGACAGCCGGGCCGTTGTGGTGAGTATTCGCATGCACGCTCCAGGGAAAAGATTAGACCCGCCAGCACGTTCCTGAACAGAGCTGGACCAGAATTTGCGCGGCAGTGCGGTATTGAACCGTGTGTTTGTTTGGACTGGCGGGCGAACACCGCGCTAAGGGTTGTAACCGCTGGCCGCCAGAAACGTCGTGGCGTTTTGCACTTCGATGATGTCCTTGATGGCCTGTGTCTTGTCGATGGTTTTGACGTAGTACGACTGGGCAATGCGATAGCCAATAAAGTAGCCAAGGTCGCCCGGGCGTTCACCGCTGGCCGTGCCCTGATTGTACAGCCATTGCGTCACATCGGTGCCGCTCATTTGCGACTTGAACTGCGCCCACAATTCATGCTCGTGGGCCAGCGCGTACGGGCGCTGCCACTCGTTGATATTGCCGCCCGATACGAGTTCCCCAATGAAGTCGGCGATGCCTTCGGCCAGCGATTGCTCAAGCAGCGTGTTGCGGCCCAACAGGCCACCGCCTCGTGACTGAAGAATGTGCACGTGCTCATGAGCAACGATGATTGGCAGCGTGCTGAGGGGTTTGACGTTGGTGCGCTGAAAAGCGCCCAGCTCATCCGTCGGCACACCTTCGTTGGCGGTATAGAACTCCGAACCAGTGAGGATGCGATTGTTGGCGATTGTGCCACCCGTGGAGAAACGCCCCACGGCGAAGGTGACGGTGGGAAACACGGCCGCAGGGTACAACGCCTTGATGGCGACATAGCCGGCTCTCACCTGCGCATTCACGGCGCCATTAGCCAGCGACATCGACGCTGCGCGACTGGCGGCGAAGTAGCGCGGAAAGGCGTCGACCATCTGCGCAAGACTTGCCGCCGAGATATTGCGGGCCGTGGCAAAATCCACCAGCCCCGACGACGCGCGGTGCAGGTAGGCCGACTGAAAGGCCAGTGTCGATTTGGTGCGCCGATATTCGTCGAAAGCGCTCCAGAAGTTGGCGATATCCGAAACTGCCAACTCGGCGGACGACGGGTCGCTGGCGAAAGTGCCCGGCGTGCTGCCCGGAAGGCCGTCAGGACTGGTTGGCCCGCCGTCTCTGGAACAGGCAATCATCGCCAGGCCGATGGCCAACAACAGACGCCGAATCACCTGCTGTGTTCGGCGACGCATCGGGTGGTCACGACGCACGTCCATGAGGTCAACCTCGGGTCACGGCCGCGGCGTAGCCACGTACAGCGTATGCATCGGCCCCGCCGTCTCATGCGCCCGCACCCGCAACGTTTTCACTGCCAGCTGCGCGCGTTGCAGCGCATCCACGAATCGCGGATCATCACCCACCGACCAGTACGCAATCGATCCTCCGGCACGCAGCGCCGCCACGGTCGCGCCGATGCCGCGCGCCGCATACAATCGCGCGTTCTCCGACATCAGCATGCCATCCGGTCCGTTGTCGGTATCCAGCATGATCGCATTGAAACCGCCGGGATTGGCCTGCAGCACGTTGACCACATCGTCGTGTACGATGCGCACGCGCGGATCGCGCATGGCCTCGGCCGAGAGGTTGTACGCCGGATTGGCATTCCACGCGATCACGTCGGCCATGAACTCGGCCACCACCACTTCGGCGTCGGACGCCAGCTGTCGCAGCGCCTCGCGGAGCGTGAAGCCCAGTCCCAGTCCGCCAATCAATACACGTGCTCCCGGAACGCTGGCGAGCGGCGCGCAGGCCACCTCAGCCAGCCGGTCCTCGGAGAGGTGCCGACGGGTGGACATGAGCTCGATGCCGTCGGCGCGGATGAGATACGCGCCGTCGTGCCGGAACAGCGCGAGCACCGTTCCCTGTGGTGTACGTGCTTCGCCCAGCCGTTCGAGGGGTTTCATGGTCGAACGATAGTCATCAGGAGGCCAGGATGCAGGGCTGCTGCATCGCGCGTATTCTACGGCATCACTTACGGGAGGTGCCATGGTGTCCGTCGACCTGCAACCTACGCTCCGCGGCGCGTTGGTTGAACTGCGACCGCTGCACGCGGACGACTGGGAAGCGTTGTTTGCGGTGGCGTCGGATCCCCTCATCTGGGAACAGCACCCGGAGCGCGATCGCTATACCGAGCCGGTGTTCCGCGAATTCTTTCGCGTGGCGTTGGAATCGCAATCGGCACTGATTGCCATCGACACGCACAACGGGCAGGTGATTGGCTCGTCCCGGTACCATGGCCATGATGCGTCGTTGCGTGAGGTCGAAATTGGCTGGAGCTTTCTTGCGAGGTCATATTGGGGCGGCCGCTACAATGGAGAAATGAAGCGACTCATGCTGCATCACGCCTTTCATTTCGTCGACAGCGTCATTTTCGTGATTGGATCACAGAACGTTCGGTCGCGACGCGCGATCCAGCGGATTGGAGCCGTGTTGGACGACACCCGAACGGTGCGCGGAGAACACAACGTCGTCTATCGCCTCACCAAAGTCGCTTAGGGTGGGAGCGGTGACGGGCCGGAGGGGTGAGCAACTGAAGCGTCGAGCGTGAGAGGGGCGAGCCGGCGAGGGCAGACCTGGGTTCTGCCCTCGCTGGTCTACCCTCACCGTCGCACGTGTCCGCCATCCAACGATCACATGGGACGTCTGCGACTCTAGACTATGGCCGTTGAGCCACCACGCCGGCACGGGCACGTAGCGACGCATCGACAGCGTTCATCGCCACCTTGGCCGGCAACGTATAGCCCTTCTCGGTGCGCGTGGGTACTTGTACCGAGGCCACGACACCGTTGCTCCCCAGTTCCACCACGGCATACACGGCATCTTCGGGACCCTGCGTCACTCCGACCACGAGCGTCCAGGTTCCCTCGGTGGGCCATTGCCGCTTGAGCGCATACACGCCCGGTCGCGACGTTGGTTGGAACTCCAACGAGACGCTCTTTCGTTCACCGCGTACTATGCCTTCCGCCGTGCCGCTCACGGGGAAGTTGGTGGGCGTCCCATGATGGAACGCGTGCACCAACAGAAACGCCGTCTTTGTCGTGCTGTCATATGGATTGACGGGATGCTCGATGGAAATCCACGGTGGACCGAACGTGGCCGTCGTCATTGGGGCTCTTGCGGGAAACGCGAGGGCGAGCGCCAGCGCCCCGATGGAAAATCGGATCATGACAACCTCATGTGTGGTGGTGGTGCGGTGGTGGTGCGGTGGTGGTGCGGTGGTGGTGCGGTGGTGGTGCGGTGACGCGATGACTGCGAGCGGCCGCTCCGCAATGACAGCGCCTATCGGCTGGTAAGCCGGATATTCCCTTTGAAGGTCCGAATAGTCAGTCGCGCGTTGCCTTGGCCCACCATGGTGATGAGTGTGGCGCCTCGCCCATCGCGCCCCACATCAGGGCGCTGTCTGCCGAGCTGGTACTCAATGGCTCCGGTAATGGTGGCCGCATCGATTTCCGTCGAGGCTTTGGGCGCGAGGCGGATATCGACAGCGCCGCTGTGGGTGTCGACGTTGAGTGCCGCGCCGCGCGCCAGGTCACCGGCAAACTCGACGCCACCAGTGACCGATTCGAATCGGGCCCGTTCCAGCGCCCCGTCGCTCACGCGGATCATGCCGCTCACCGTGGTGAACGCCGCGTCGGAGCTGCCGCCATGCATCCCGATGTTACCGTCGGCGGTTTTGAGTCGCGTCCACGACGGTGAGCCGTTCACGGTAATGGTGCCATCCATCGAGCCCACGCTCAGTTCGCGCGGACTGCCGGTCACTTGTACGCTTCCGCTGACGATGTTGAGGTCGAGCGAGCCTGTCATGCCCGAGACATCAATCGCGGCGTTGAACGCCTTGGCCCACAGCGTGGCGTTGGCTGGAAGGTGCACCTCCAGCGCGCCGCCAGAGGGACCCAGTGGCTCCGGCCCTTCCACGAAGAACTTTCCGCCGCGCGCCGGCGCACCGTCGGCACCACCCATGCCGCCATCGATGCGAAAGCCTTTGGGCAGCGTGCCGGTGATAACCACGCTGTCCTTGGTCCAGGCAATCACCCGCAACGCGCCAAACGCGCCCTGAATACGGAGTGACACATCGGCAGTGGCAGCGCGACGCAGGTCGACCTTCTGCTGCGCACAGAGGATCGACGGTGCGAGCATCAGTGCGCCGCAAGAGAGTGCGAAGCGGAGTCGATATGTCTGCGACATGGTCATCTCACGCTTCTCCAAGCAGGGTGGTGGTGCGGCGCAGGAAGTCGATCTTCTGCTGGTGACTCTTGCGCAACGCCTCACGCAGCGAGCCGTTGGATGGGTCCAGCACCAGTGCGTCGCGCGCCTCGGCAATCGCATCATCAATGACCTTCAGGTTACGCTCCACGGTCGCGATGGTGGAGGGCGAGAGTGTCGTGCGCGCCTTGTCCAGCGCTTCCCGCAGCGTGGTCGCCGTTGACAGGTACTCGCTTTCCATCACGACCAGGTCGTTGGGCATCGAAGTGGGCATCAACACAGTGGCCGTACTGTCCGCACCCGCGGTGATGCCTCCGCGCCCCCGCAGTATCAAGGCGGTGATCGCCGATGAACCCGCAATCAACACCAACGCGGCGGCGGCCAGTGCCGGCCGCGTCAGATGGAAACCGTGTTCGCGACGTGACGCCGCTGGAAACGCCACGCTCTTGCTTGCGTCAATCGCTCGTGCAATGTCGGCCCACACCAACTCGGGTGGCTCCACGGAGCCCGTCGCGTCACCCGCGGCAGCCAGCATCGCCCGCAGCGACGACAGTTGCGTTGAACACGCCGCACACCGCGCCAGATGCTCCGACGCGCGGGTCTGTTCCGCCGGCGACAGGCGGCCGTCGGCCACGTCGTTAATCGTATCCCAGTTCAAGTGCGTGGTCATCGTTCCAGGGTCTCCATCAGTTGCTTGCGCGCGCGGTGCAATTGCACACGCACGGTGGATTCGGCGAGTCCCAACATCGCGGCAATTTCGGCGTGCCCGTAGCCCTCCATGTCGTGCAACACGAACACACGACGCGCGCCTTCACTCAGCTGTGGCAGGGCCCTTTCGAGATCCAGACGGGTCACCACATCGGTGGACGCATCTCGCCCGGCGCTGGCGTATTCGACTGTCAGGTCCATGGGCATCACGCGCGCCTCACGCCGGGCATCGGTGCGGCGCTGTTCGAGGAGCTGATTCACGCACACGCGATGCAGCCAGGTGGCAAATGACGCGTGGCCGTCAAACTGGCCGAGTCGATCCCACACACGCACGAACACATCCTGCAGCGCCTCGGTGGCGCGCTGACGATCGCCAAGCATGCGCAGACAGAGCCCGAACACTCGACCCGACGACGCCCGATAGAGGGCCTCGAACGCCAGCACGTCGCCGCGCTTCGCACGCTGCACCAACTCGCGCTCATCGGGCGCGACGCGGTCGGGGTTGGCCGATGCCATACGGGAGAGTGGATAGGAGCGTGCGGGAGCGCCAGTCATTGCACTCAGTCTGATGCCGGCCGGGGGCGGGTTGTTTACGGTTGGAAGTCTCCCGTCTCCATTCCCCCGTCTCCCGTCTCCCCGACGCCCGCGGTGGTTCATGCTGCGGGATTCAATTCGAAACGAGATCCCGCCACCGCTCGTACGCCCCCAGGAGGCCGTCAGGCAAACGTCACCGAGAAGAGCTCAATGAAACTCAGGCGTGTCATCGGATGGAGTGCACTGGCGATATCCGTCGCGGTGGTGGGAACGGTCACAGTGGCATACTGGACGTCGGACAACTCATGCAGCACGCGAAACACCACCAGCGCGCCGGCCCACCCGATGAAGGCGTGGATCTATTGCGACTACGGTTCACCGGATGTGCTGAAGTTGGAGAGTGTCGAGAAGCCGACGCCTGCGGACAGTGAAGTCCTGATTCGCGTGCACGCGGCATCAGTCAATCCACTGGATTGGCACTACATGCGCGGTTTGCCGTACATCGTACGCGTTGGGGCCGGGCTGCGGAGACCGCAGGTCATTCGACTGGGCGTTGACTTCGCAGGCACGGTGGAGGCCGTGGGCGCGCGCGTCACGCAGTTCAAGCCGGGCGATGAGGTATTCGGCGGACGAACCGGCGCCTTCGCTGAGTTTGTCACGATTCGCTCCGATGGATCGGTGGCGCTCAAGCCCGCCAACATGACTTTTGAGCAAGCGGCGGCGGTTGGCATTGCCGGCGTCACAGCGTTACAGGGGCTACGCGATCGCGGGAGAGTGCAGCCGGGACAGCGCGTGCTAATCAACGGGGCCTCGGGGGGCGTAGGCACGTTCGCGGTGCAGATTGCCAAGTCATTCGGTGCCCACGTCACCGGCGTCAACAGCACGAAGAACGTGGAGCTGGTGCGGTCCCTTGGCGCGGACACCGTAATCGACTACACGGCGTCAGACTACACCAAGGGCGCGCTCCGCTACGATGTCATACTGGATAACGTCGGGAACCGCGCGTTGTCCGACAACCGGCGCGTCCTGACGCCCAATGGGAAGTACGTCCTGGTGGGCGGCGGCGGCCCAAACGATGGTCAGTGGATCGGACCGTTCATCAATCCGATCAAGGCGATGGTGATATCACGATTTGTGAGCCAGGAGCTGGGCATGTTTTTAGCCGACATGAACCAACGTGACCTGACGGTTCTGCGCGACCTGATGCTGGCCGGCAAGGTGACGCCCGTCATCGACAAACGCTATCCGTTCAGTGACATCCCTGCCGCCGTCCGGTATCAGGAAACGGGGCGTTCTCGCGGCAAGGTTGTGATCACCATGGAATAGCGGGGGTGGACGTCCGACCTCCACCCCCGTTTGAGTCGCGCGTTACGCTCGCAGGTAGTCGCCGCGCCAGTTCTTGATGGCCTGCTTGATCGCCTTTTGATTCGGGAACTCGCCAGCCACAGTCCGCCGAACCAATTCCGGCAGCTCCGCATCCGGTGCAAAACGCAGCGCGACGAACTGTCCGCGCGTGATCTTTGCAATGTCCCCATGCATGCTGGCCGGGAGGATGCGCTGCATGCGCAACGTTTCCTCCAGTCGGATGATGCGATCCTGCACCGTATTGGCCATCAATCGCGACGTCAGCACCGCGCAGGTGACGGCGAATGTGAAGAGCGCGTACACAATGGTATCCGTGGTCGGGCTGCTGATGGCCAGCTTGATCTGGTAGAGCGCATAGAACATCGTGACGGGCTGCGCGAAAAAATGAAAGAGCGGCATCCAACGCGTGTGATTGCCGATGTTCTGCGTTCCGGGGTCGGTCATTGGAGGTTCAGGGCGAAGGTGATGGATCAGGCGTCAACAGCCGATGTCCTAACTCCACATGCGTTCACAAAATCCGCAAGCAGGCCGTAGGCGGTGGTGGTGGGATCGGGGTCGCGCGAGGTGACGGTCAGGCCGCCGGGAAACACGTCGGCCTCCAGATGGGTCACGAGCGTCGTACCGGACACGGCCAAGGGGTCGCCCATTCGACAGCGTTGCGGGCTGACCGATGCCCGGAGCACACCCGCGTCGTCTCGGCGAACATCGCCCACCAGCCGAATCGGCCAGCCCGCGGCTTGCGCGTGTCGAATGGCATCGACGTGGAGTTCGCGAATGCCCGTGCGTTCAACCTGATGCGGTCGCAATTCCCCGTTCAGCAGCACGTTCGCAATGGCGCACAGCTTGACGGCGGAATCCCACCCGTCGATGTCGTACGTCGGATCGGCCTCGGCGATTCCCAGTTGCTGCGCGCGCGCAATACCGTCGGCGAGTGTCTGCCCTTCCTCGATGGCCTCCAGCACGATGGTGGCTGTCGACGTGAAGATGCCTCGCGCCGCGCGCAATCCTGCCAACGGCAGACACTCACGCACCAGGGAGAACACGGGTGCACCGTCCATCACCGCCGACTCGAAGCGATAGGTGCGTCCGACGCGGGTGGCAATGCGCTGGAGCTCGGCATAGCCGTGCACCACGGGTCCCTTGTTGGCGGAAATGGCGTGGGCGCCGAACGCCAGGATCTCGCGCAGATATCCCAGCGCCGGTTGGCCGGTCTCGGGTTCCAGCGCGATGGCCTCGAACACGACATCGGGCTGACCGACAGTCAGCCAGTCACGCAGACCATCGCATCGAACGCCGGTTGGCGCATGCGGATCGATCCCGGTCGCGTGGGCCCACCAGCCGTTGCGGCGTGTGGACACGCCAGTGACCGTGCACGCGATGCCGTGTGTCTGCGCCAATGCCGCGCGATGGGTCGTGAGCAGTGCGTGCAGCGCGCGCCCCACGGTACCGAATCCCAGGAAGGCGACGTTCATGTCGTCGCGAGCACCACGGTCGGCGGGCCTCCCTCCTCCTTCTCTGCCGCCTGCATTCCCGTGTGTCGGCGCCCCAGCCACAACGACACCATCAACCACACCGCGCTCATCGGCGCGGCAATCAACGCAATCGAGCTCACGGCCAACCCGGCGCCCGACAGCAGCGCATAGCTCCACGCGCCAATCTGATCGCCGCTGCGATACACGAACGTATCAATGAAGTTCTTGGCCTTGTACTTGTCTTCCGGCAACACCACGGTGAACAGCACTTCGCGCCCCGGACTGGCAAACCCGTAGTTGCCCGCCCGACGCAGCACATTGAAGACCACGAACGCCGACAGGGTCGGCCAGATCCCCAGCGTGGTGAAGCCGATCACACTCATGAGCGGCAGAATGGCCAGGGTGATGCCGACGCCCAGCCACTTGATGATACGACCCGTCAGGAACAGCTGGGCGAGCACCGTCAGCGACTGCACGATGAAGTCGATGCGCGCCAGGAAGGCCGTGCGTGATTCCTTGTCGGCAAACTCGGCCCGCACAATCTCGGCCTGCTGGAAGTACAACACCGTCGTGCCGATGGTGAACAACAGCATGTACAGGCAAATCATCAGCAGGTACGGCGACGACAGCACATGGGTGATGCCGGACAGGCTACCGCCCCCCACTGGCTGATTGGCGTCTTCGCGCTCACGGGTGTCGCGACGAAAGCTCTCGGGAAACCGGCGCACGCACTGAATGGTGATCTCGAGCATCACCATCGAGATGAGCATCAGGATGGCGATCCCCACCTGTCTGGCCAACAGCGCCGTGATGGCGGATCCGGCCATCGCACCCACGGTACCGCCCACACTGATGAAGCCGTACAAGCGCTTGCCCTGCTCGCTGCGGAAGGTGTCCGACATGAAGCCCCAGAACACCGAAACCACGAACAGGTTGAAGACACTCACCCAGATGAAGAACATGGGCGCCAGCCACTTCTCGCTGTGCGGCCACCAGGTGAGCGCGGCGGCAAACGACAGCAGGCAGGCGCCGAACGCGCGATACACGATGGGTATGAACCGCCGCACCGGAATGCGGGACACCAGCATGGCCGATATCGGCTGCAGCGTCAGGGTTGATAACAGCGTGCCGGTAAACAGATATGGAAGTGTGCCCACTCCGGCGGCTACACCCAACGCGTCGCGAATGCTGCGGAGAATGAAATACGACGCCAGCAGGAAAAAGAAGAACGCGAAGGCGAGCAGCGTGGCATGCCACTCACCGTCCTCCACCGTCACCAATCGCGCGACCAGTCGGCGAATCACTTCCCCCCGCCTGGCTGGGCGTGCCAGAGCGCCAGCACTTCCTTCTCGCGCTCCGGCGAGATACCGGCGCGCAGTTTCTCCTGTTCGGCCGCCGGACGCGAGTGATACCAGGTCATGGCCGCGCGCACCGTGTCCTCGAGGGTCCGGAACGTGAGCCCTGCGGCGCGTGCCTTTTCAATCACGCTGGTGCAGAACGCCACCGTGCTGGCGCCGGCGTACGACCACACTGGCATGTCACCCCACGAGCGCACCTTCTGCTGCGTCAGAAACTCCTGCGGCACCCAGGTGAAGCGCGCGTCGTTGCTGTAACAGGCCTTGATGCCGAACAGCAGCTCACCAATACCACACACCGTGCGCGGTCCCACGGCGTTGAACGTGCCGCCCGTTCCGTTCTCACCCAGCCGCACCATCCACTCGGTGAGATCGCGCACATCGATCCACTGCGCCGGGTCGTCGAGCTTGCCGGGGGCGAGTATTTCCCCACCCTTCTCGATGCGCACCGGCCAGTAGGTGAAGCGATCAGTGAGATCGCCGGGGCCGACAATCAATCCAGGCCGCACGATCGTCGCGGTGGGATACGCGTCGCGCACCAGCATCTCGCAGCGCACTTTGCGCGGCCCGTACGCGGCGGCAGCAGCATCCCGTCCTTCAATGGGCGCCGGGTCCTGCGCTGGCGACTCCTCGGTCGGAAATGAAGCCGTGAAGTCCTTGTACGCGGCGGTGCTGGATATGAACACGTACTGGCCGACATTGCCTTTCAGCACCGCGGCGGCGTCGACGATCCACTTGGGTTTGCCGGTGGGGATATCGTACACCACATCCCACTTCCGGCCTTTCAGTGCGGCGTGACCATCGGGCTGGTCCCGATCGCCGATGAGCTTCTCCTCTTTGGGAAACAACCCCGGCTTGGTCTGCCCGCGATTGAACAGCGTAATCGTGTGGCCGCGCGACAGCGCGTTCTCCACGAGATGCGGCCCGATGTAGCCGGTCCCTCCCAGGACCAGGATGCGCTTGGGCGCGATGCGATTGGTCATCACTTCCCCTGCCTGGCATGCCATGCGGCCAACACTTCGCGTTCACGCTCCGGCGGCAGTCCCGCCTTGAGCGCCGCTTGTCGCTCCGGCGGTTGCGCATGGTAGTACGTGAGCGTGTCGCGCGCCGTGTCAGCCAGCGGACGGAAGGTGAGACCGGCATTCTTCGCCTTGCTGATGTCCATGCGCGCCCATCCTTCACTGTTGCCGCGCGGCGGCATCCACACCGGCAGGTCGGCATAGGGACGCAGCTTGTTCTCCAGCACAAAGTCGGCATCGACCCACGTGAAACGCGCGTCACTGGTAGTGACCGCCTTGCAGCCGTACAACATTTCGGAAATGGTGAGCGTCGCCCGCGGCCCCACCACATTGTACGTGCCGCTCGCCTGCACTTCGCACAGTCGGATCATGAATTCGGTGAGATCACGCTGATCAATGAACGCCACCGCGTCATCGGGCGTGCCGGGTGACAGGATCTCGCCACCCTGTTCCACCCGAATGGGCCAGTACGAAAACCGATCCGTGAGATCACCAGGCCCCACGATCAATCCCGGACGCACGATGAGCGCGCGATCGCCCCAGATGGCTTTCGCGTCGTTTTCGCAGCGCACTTTGAGCGGACCATACGCCGCCTTCGGTGGCTCGGCGTCGGCGTCGGCCGGTTCGTTCAACGGACCATCTTCGGTGATGCCAATAGCCTTGCGGTTGGCAAACGCCGAGAGCGTGCTCACGAACACGTAGCGTTGCGCACTGTCTTTGAGCGCCGCTCCCGCCTCGCGCACCCAGCGCGGGATCTGCGTGGGATTGTCGATCACCACATCCCACGTGCGGCCCTTGAGCGCCTTGTATCCGTCGGGCGCATTGCGGTCGCCAATCAGCTTCTCCACCTTGGGAAACAATCCCGGATTGGTCTTGCCGCGATTGAACAAGGTGACGCTGTGTCCGCGCGCGAGCGCATACTCCACCTGATGCGGACCAATGAATCCGGTGCCACCCAGAATGAGAATGCGCAGCTTCTTCGGTTGCGATCCCGACAACGATGAGGCGCTCATCTCACTTGCCTGACTTCGTGTGCCATTCGGCCAGCACGGTCTTTTCCTTGTCTGCCGCCAACCCCGCGCGCGCCTTCTCCTGTTCGGCCGCCGGACGACCGTGGTACCAGGTGAGTGTGTCCTTCGCGGTGTCGGCAAGCGGTCGGAACGTCAGACCGGCATCGTATGCCTTCTGGCAAATCACGCGCGCGAACCCGGCCGTGCGTCCGGCGGGCGGCACCCACACCGGCATGTCACTCCAGGCACGCACCTGCTTCTCCTGCAGAAAGTCTGCCGGCACCCACGTGAACTTCGCATCACTGGTGGTAACCGCTTTGATACCGTACAGCATCTCGGCGATGGTGGTGGGCGTCTTGGGACCCGTGGCGTTGAACGTGCCCAGCGTGTGCGACTCGCCCAGACGCACAATCCACTGACTCAGGTCGAGGGCGTCGACATACTGCACGGGATCGTTCGGAGTGCCGGGTGCCAAAATCTCGCCACCTTTGTCGATGCGTACGGGCCAATACGAAAAACGATCACTGAGATCACCAGGTCCAACGATGAGCCCCGGACGCACGATCGTGACGTTGTCACCAAACTGCGTCTTGGCCTCCATCTCGCTGCGCACCTTGTTGCTGCCGTACGTCTGCGCATTGAACTCGGCGTCGATATCACTGGGTGTATTCAGCGGACCGCTTTCGTCCACCGGCTTGGAGTTGTCTGAAAACACCGAGATCGTCGAGACGAAGAGGTACTGCCCCACGCGTCCCTTGAGCGCTTCTCCGGCGCCGCGCACCCACGTGGGATTGGCCGTCGGATTGTCGATGACGAGATCCCATGTGCCTTTCTTCAGGGCATCGTGACCGCCCGGCAGATTGCGATCGCCAATGAGTCGGGGGACCTTGGGAAACAGCGTCGCATTGGTCTTGCCGCGATTGAACAGCGTGACCTTGTGCTTGCGATCGAGCGCGTATTGCACCTGATACGGGCCGATGAACCCGGTGCCGCCCAGAATCAGAATACGCATCGATTTGGGCTGCGCCTCGCCGGTTTCCGGACGGTAGGCGCGTATCCCATCCGCCGAGAATCCATGCGCCAGTGTTGGCAGACCGAGGCTGATGGCGCCGGTGAGGACAGCGGCGGACTTCAGGAAATCGCGGCGATCGATGGTCATAGTGGACTGGTCCTGTTTGGGGAATGGCGTGGGGTCGGAGAAGGAAAGACGGGAGACGGCAGACGCCGCCATCCCCTCTCGAGCCCAGGAGACCGGATGTCTCCCGTCTTCCGTCTCCCGTCTCCCGCCTCAGTGAATCGTCACACGATCCAACTGCTGAATGGTCTTCGTGCTCGCGGGCCGTTCTTTCCGTAGTCGCGCCGAAACCACTTCAGCGCGAGACAACGCGCGCAGAATGTTCTCACCCGCCACGCCGCGCAGCTCGGCGTCGGTCCAGCCGCGTTTCACCAACTCGGCCAACAGGTTGGGATACTTGGAGACGTCTTCCAGTCCAACCACCGTTTCGGTGATACCGTCGTAGTCACCACCCATGCCGATGTTCGCCGCGCCGGCCAGCTTCTTGATATGATCCATGTGATCGGCGACGTTGGCAATTGTCGATTGCGGCGTTGGGTTCTTTTCGCGCCACGCGGCCACCGCCTTGAACTGCGCATCGTTGTTGCCGGGATACGCCTTGGCAATCGAGTCGCGAATCCCGGTCACGCGATTGCTGTAGTCGGCCACGGCCTGCGAGGTGAAGCCCGGCACGAACGTCATCATCACCACACCGCCGTTCCTGGGCAATCGGGCGAGAATGGAATCCGGCACATTGCGCGGGACATCGGTCAGGCCGCGGGCGGCCGAATGGGAAAAGATCACCGGCGCTTCCGACACGTCGAGCGCGTTGCTCATCACGGCGGGAGACACATGCGACAGGTCGACCAGCATGCCCAGACGATTCATCTCGCGCACCACTTCTTTTCCGAACGACGTCAGGCCGTTGTGTTTGGGCACGTCGTTCGCGGCGTCGGCCCAGTCCAGCGTGACGTTGTGGGTGAGCGTCATGTAACGCGCACCCAGTTCGTAGTAGGCCCGCAGGGCGCCCAGCGAATTCTCGATGGCGTGCCCGCCTTCCATGCCCAGCAGCGAGCCGATCTTGCCGGCCTTCTGCGCCGCCCGCACGTCGGCGGCAGTCAGCGACCACTGCAGGTCTTTCGGATAGCGCGCAATCACACGGCGCGCGATATCGATCTGTTCGAGCTGCACGCGCGCATATCCCGAGTCGCGAATCTCACCGGGGATGTACACCGACCAGAACTGTCCGCCCACCATGCCCTGTCGCAGGCGCTTGATGTCGGTCATGCCCTTGGTGGTCTTGTTCAGGTCGTACGCCTCGACGTCCAGCGGCGCGTTGGCGAACTCGCGCATGGCCCAGGGCAGATCGTTGTGCGAATCGACCAGCGGGGTGGTCTTGAGCAACTGCTTTACGTGCGCCAGACGTGTAGCGAAGTCGGCGTTGCGCAGTGGCTGTCCGGCAGCGGCTTTCGCCGCTTGGGCGTGAATCGCGCTGAGGGGATGCAACGCGCCCATGGTCACACAGGCCACCAGGCAGACGAAGGTGCGTCGGGTCGAGTGCATCAGACTCCCAGTCGTTCGAGGTAGTGCGGCAGCATCTTGCGCCACCAGGGCCAATCGTGATTCACGTCGTGACCCCACAAATCGAAGATGTGGGGAATACCCTTCTGGTCGAGCAGGTCGTGAAAAGTGCGCGTCGCATCGGGCGCTTCGTACGAACCCTGACCGGCGACCAGGACGATGCGACTGTGATGGCGCAGCGTATCGAGGACACCACCTTCGGTGTTTGCGACATACCACTTCGGGTTGTTGAAGTAGCAGTTGTCGTCCGAATACCCCTTGAAGTAGCTGGGCGACAGGTCGTAGAAACCGCTCATGCCAATCACGCCGCCAAACAAGTCCGGGCGGCGAAAGAAGGCGTTGGCGGCATGGAAGCACCCGAAGCTGGCACCGGTGGTGAGCGCGCGGGCCCCGCCATCGCCCACGACGTGCCGGATGAACGGCGCCACTTCGTCTTCCACGTACCGCGAGTACATGGCCTGACGGCGTCCCTGCTCGCGTACCGGCATGGCGCGATCCATCCACGCCAGTTTGTTGATGCTGTCGATGCTGAACAACCGCAATCGGCCGGCGGCAATGAGTGGCTCCACCGCCTTCACCAGGAAAAACCGTTCGTTCTCCAGGAAATCGGCGGCGGCGGTGGGGAACAACAGCACGGGCTGCCCAGCATGCCCGTAGGTGACAATGGGCATCTCCAGACCGAGCGCGGGGCTGCGCCATCGGTCGATCCGCTTGGGCAATCGAGGGTCGATGAATTGCATCGCTCTAAGGTGGCTGGCGCCCGCGACGCTGGCCAGTGGAGGCCACCCCTCGACCTACGCTACCAGCGCCTTCGCGAAGCAGAACTTGCGCCCGATGGACAGTTCCGACCGTGAGATCTTGGTATAGCGGGCGATCTTTTCGGGATACACCACAATGCTGGACTCGCGGAATCCTGCGCTGAGGAACAGCTGGTCGGCCAGCGACACGGCAAAGACCTCGGGGTAGCCGCGCTGCCTGGCCAGTTCCTCGGCGGCGAGGATCAGACGGCGGCCGATCCCGCGTCCCTGCACGGCCGGCGCCACAGCCAGCGACACGAGTTCAACCAGTGAGGGCGAGTACTCGTCGAGCGCCACGCAGCCCAGCACCGCACCGATGCCGTCGCGAACCACCTGATAGTCCTGCAGGTGGGCCGTGACGAAATCGACCGAGCGCATGAGCGTCAGGCCGTCGGGCGCGAACAGGTTGTTCAGGGCCACGATAGCCGCAATGTCCCGCTCGTCGGCGTGTTCGACCGACAGCGTCATATCCGCGGTAGCGCTCACCGAGCGGTCCGCTGACGAGAGTCACTCACCGCGAGGCATAGACGCGCGTCTTCCCGGCCGCGTCGAACAACAGCACGTCATAGCGCTGCTTGGGTGAGCCGTCCATGCCCGGAGCGCCGATCGGCATCCCCGGAACCGCCAGGCCCCGGGCCACCGGCTGTTCCTTCAACAGACGGCTGATCAGGTCGGCCGGCACATGGCCCTCGATGGTGTACTTGCCGATCCGCGCGGTGTGGCACGACTCCAGCGGCACCGGTACCCCAAAACCGCGCTTGACCGTCTCCATCTCCGTCGTGTCATGGACGACCGTTACAAACCCGGCTTGCTGAATGTGCTTCACCCACTCCTTGCAGCAGCCGCACCCCGCATCCTTATAGATGGTGATTTCGCGGACCGCGACCGACTTCTGGGTGGCAGGCTGCGCCAGCACGCGTGTGGCGGCGGCAGACCCGATCGCCGTGGCCAGGATGGCCAGAAACGATCGACGGGATTGGCTTGAGAGATCCGGATTCATAGGGAAGGCAGGCGAGTCGAGGGGGAACAGAAACATAGTAACTCGGAGCGGAGAGACCATTCGCGGCGCGCGCGAACGGTCGGTTATCGGGGATTCCCTGACGGGAGAGTCTCGACTGCCTGATGCGCTGTCTGGGCACACTCAGCCATACTCCGCCCGATGTTCCCCAGACACCTGACCTTTAGAGGTTCCTGATGACCCTCGCCGCCGACGCGGCCGCCCCGCGTCCCTCCAGCCCCGCCCTGCTGGATCGATTCTCGTACGATGACGACATCGTCCGCCAGTTCCTGTTTGCCACCCTCCTGTGGGGCGTGGTCGGGATGCTGGTCGGACTGCTCATCGCGCTCCAACTGGCGAATCCGATTTTCAACTTCAATACCCCCTGGCTGTCGTTTGGGCGACTCCGACCGTTGCACACGAACGCGGTGATCTTCGCGTTCGCCGGCAATGCGTTCTTCACCGGCTGCTATTACTCGACCCAGCGACTGCTCAAGACCCGGATGTTCTCCGACGTGATGAGCAGATTTCATTTCTGGGGATGGCAGGCGATCATCGTCAGTGCCGCGCTCACGTTGCCACTGGGCATCACCCAGGCCAAGGAATACGCTGAGTTGGAATGGCCCATCGACATTGCGATCGCCGTGGTGTGGGTGGTGTTCGCCGTCAACTTCTTCGGCACGCTCATCAAGCGTCGCGAGCGGCACATCTATGTCGCGCTCTGGTTCTACATCGCCAGCATCGTGACCGTCGCCATCCTGCACATCTTCAACAACCTCTCGGTCCCCGCGGGGCTGTTCAAGAGCTACAGCATTTATGCCGGCGTGCAGGACGCCTTCATGCAGTGGTGGTACGGACACAACGCGGTGGCGTTCTTCCTCACCACTCCGTTCCTGGGGCTGATGTACTACTTCATGCCCAAGGCGGCCGAGGGACCGGTGTTTTCGTACAAGTTGTCGATTCTGCACTTCTGGTCGCTGGTGTTCATGTACATCTGGGCCGGACCGCACCACCTGCACTACACCGCGTTGCCCGAATGGGCGTCGACGGTGGGCATGTTGTTCTCCGTGATGCTCTGGGCGCCCTCGTGGGGCGGCATGATCAACGGCCTGCTCACGTTGCGCGGGGCGTGGCACAAGGTGGCGCAGGACCCGATCCTCAAGTTCTTCGTGGTCGCCATCACCGCGTACGGCATGTCGACGTTCGAGGGCCCGATGCTCTCGATCAAGAGCGTCAACGCGCTGGCCCACTACACCGACTGGATCATTGCGCACGTGCACACGGGCGCGTTGGGCTGGAACGGTTTCATGGCGTTCGGCATGATCTACTGGTTGCTGCCGCGCCTGTTCCAGACGGAGATCTACAGCAAACGCGCGATGGAAGTCCATTTCTGGGTCGCCTCGGTGGGCATCGTGCTGTACGTGGTGGCCATCTACAGCGCCGGCGTCACACAGGGGCTCATGTGGCGCGCGTTCGACGAGACGGGACGTCTGGCCTATCCCGATTTCATCGAGACGGTGCTCAAGCTGATGCCGATGTACTGGATGCGCGTGGTGGGCGGCACGCTGTACTTCACCGGCACGCTGATCTTTGGCTGGAACGTGATCATGACATGGCGCCGTCGTCCGGCGACGTACACGGTCCCCGTCGTCGAGGCGGCGCCGCTCAGCAAGACGTACGTGCCGGCACCGTCGGCCGCGCCCCGCGGCGTCTATGCCTCATTCACCGGCGCCCAGTGGCACCGGAAATGGGAGCGGGCGCCGATGCTGTTCACCGTGCTCACCGTGCTCGCCGTCGTGGTCGCGTCGCTATTCGAGATCATCCCGACGTTCCTCATCAAGTCCAACGTGCCGACCATCGCCTCGGTGAAGCCGTACACGCCGCTGGAGCTGGCCGGTCGCGACATCTACATCGCCGAGGGCTGCTTCAACTGCCACTCGCAGATGGTACGGCCCTTCCGCTACGAGACCGAGCGCTTCGGTGAATACTCCAAGCCGGGCGAGTCGGTCTACGATCATCCGTTCCTGTGGGGCTCGCGCCGCATCGGTCCGGATCTGGCGCGCGAAGGCGGCAAGTATCCCGATCTCTGGCACGTGCGGCACTTCGAGAATCCACGCACGGTCGTCGCGAAGTCCATCATGCCGTCCTACGCACAGTTCCTCACGAAGACCATCGACTTCGAGCAGATCCAGTCTCGGGTCGACGCCATGGTCATGCTGGGTGTCCCGTACGGCGAAGCCGTGAACTCGGCGCCGGCGATGGCGCGGGCGCAGGCCAAGTCCATTGGCGCCGCCATCGTGGAGCAGGGCGGTCCGCAGGGTTTGGAGGACAAGCAGATCGTGGCAATCACCGCATATCTGCAACGCCTGGGCATGGACATCAAGGCGTCGAAGACAGCCTCCGCGGGAACGCCCTGATGAAACTCTCCGACATCATGGGTAACGCCGGGCTGTCGATGTACGCGCAGGTGGCCCTGCTGATCTTCTTCGCGGTATTCATCGCCATCATCATCCGCACGTGGGCGCCGTCCCGGCGCGGCGAACTGCAGGAAGCCGCGATGCTTCCGCTCAACGACGAACTTCCCGTGGTGCGGTCGTCCGCCGCACCACGCGCCCAGGAGGGCTGACCCATGGCCTCGAACGACAAGAAGAACAACGACCCGCAGGTGATGGAGCACGAATACGACGGCATTCAGGAGTACGACAATCCGATGCCGCGGTGGTGGCTGCTCACGTTTGCCGCCACGGTGATTTTTTCCATCATCTACTACTTCAACGTCGGGCCGGTGGGCAATGGCAAGGGCCGCATTGCCGACTACGAAGCCGATATGGCGGCGTTTGCCGCGGCGCATCCGGCACCGACGGGGGGACCATCGATTGATCGCCTGCTGGCGCTCACCAAGGACCCCAAGGAAGTGGCCGAGGGTAAGGAGGTATTCACCAAGAACTGCGTGTCCTGTCACCGCCCCGATGGAGGCGGATTGATTGGCCCCAATCTCACCGACAACTATTGGATTCACGGCGCGACGCTGGACAGCATGTACTCTACCGTGACCAACGGTGTACTGGCCAAGGGCATGCCGCCCTGGGGCAAGATACTCAAGCCGGAAGACATGGAACGCGTGGTCGCGTACGTCGTGACCCTGCGCGGGACCAATCCGGCCAACCCGAAGGCTCCGCAAGGAGTGCTTGTTCAACCGTGAGTGTACGTGATCTCGCCGTGAGTGACGTGTGACTACCACTGCAGCACCAAGCGCCGGCCGACGTGTTCTGCCGACGATGAACGAAGACGGAACGCGCCGCTGGATCCGCCCCAAGCCCTCGCACGGCAAATGGTGGAACCGGCGGCGCGCGGTCGCCTATGCCCTGATGGTGCTCTTCTTCGCCGCGCCCCATCTGCGATTTCTGGGCAAGCCAATTTTCCTGATGGATTTGCCGCGCCGTCAGTTCACGCTGATGGGCTACACCTTCCTGCCCACGGATACCCTGCTGTTCATGCTGGTGCTGGGCAGCGGCGTTATTGGAATTTTTCTGCTCACGGCGTTCTTCGGGCGGGCATGGTGCGGGTGGGCCTGCCCGCAAACCGTGTATCTCGAATATCTGTTTCGTCCCATCGGTCGCTGGTTCGATGGCGGCTATACCGGCTCGCGCAATCTTGACAAGCAGCACGCGTGGTTTACGCCGCGGCGCATCGCCAAGTACATCACATTCTTCCTGCTGTCGCTGTTTGTGTCGCATACCCTGCTGGCATTTTTCGTCGGCACCGAAAATCTCTATCACTGGGTGGGCACCTCACCGTCCGCGCATCCCACGGCCTTCTTTTTCGTGGTGGTGTTCACGGGGATCGTGTGGTTCAACTTCACCTACTTCCGTGAACAGACCTGTCTCATCGTCTGCCCGTACGGGCGCTGGCAGTCGGCGCTGATCGACCGGCAATCGGTGATCGTCGCCTACGATTACGTGCGCGGTGAGCCGCGCGGGCATCTGGTCCACGACCGCGATCCGAAGGCCGGTGACTGCATCGACTGCGGCGCGTGTGTGCAGACGTGTCCCACCGGCATCGACATCCGCAACGGGCTGCAGATGGAATGCGTGCATTGCACGCAGTGCATCGACGCCTGTGATGACGTCATGAAGCGGGTCGGCAAGCCCACCGGTCTCATCCGGTATTCCTCGCAGGATGCCATTGCCGGCAAACCGCGCAAACTGCTGCGGTTGCGCACGGTGCTGTATCCCTCGGTGCTGGTCATCCTGTTGGGCGGTCTCGCCGCCGCACTCATCATGAAGGCACCCGCCGACGTGACGGTGTTGCGCGCCGTTGACGCACCCTTCACGGAAGAAGCCGACGGCCGCGTATCCAACCAGATCCGGATCAAGATCACCAATCGACGCGGCAACGATCAGCAGTATGGGCTGGTGTTCGGGGGACTCGAGGGAACCGACGTCGACAAGTCCGAGATCACCGTCGTCGCCCCGGAGAATCCATTGATCGTCAAGGCCGGCGCCACGCGCACCACCAGTGTCTTTGTCCTGCTGCCGCGCAAGGCATTCGTCAACGGTGAGCGTCGCATCACCATCAATTTCACCGACAGCAAGGCGTACACCGAGACGGTCAACTATCGACTGCTGGGTCCCTCCAACGGCAGCAATCGATGAAGCCCGGCATGGGATGGCCCATCGGTATTGTGGCAATACTCAGCATCACCGTGATTGCCAACCTGGTGGTCATGCGGGTCGCCAACAACGATCCGTCGTTTGCCATCGAGCCGGACTACTACAAAAAGGCGGTGGCCTTCGACTCCACCATCGCCGAAGAGCGACGCAGCGCCACGCTGGGCTGGACCGCCACATCCACGATTGTCGCCGGCGACTCGGCCGGTCGGCCGATGCTCACCGTGACACTGCTGGACGCGCAACAGCGGCCGGTGCAGGGTGCCACGGTGTCCGTCGTGGCGCTGGCCAACATTCGCTCCAATGACCTGGTTTCCGCCACGCTCACGGAGGTCGCGCCGGGTCGCTACCAGTCGCTGCTGGCGGCCCACGTCGCAGGACAGTGGGAAGTACGCGTTGACGCGGTGCGCGGCACCGATCATTTCGTGGCCAGTACCCGCACCGACGTTGCGGCGGCAGGCACTCCGACCACCACGGACACGATCCATCAGGGCGGCAGCGAACGGTGATCGCGGCGGCACTCGGTGTCCTGACGGCCAGCTTGCTGGGCAGCGTACACTGCGCCGCCATGTGCGGCGGTTTTGTCTGCATGTACTCCAGTGGTTCTGGCGCTGACGCGGCAACAGTGCGTGCGCACGCACTGTACAATCTTGGACGGCTCGTGTCGTATCTGGTGCTGGGCGCACTGGCTGGCGCGTTGGGCTCCGGCATCACTCGGATCGGCGCGCTCGCCGGTGTCACGCAGGCCGCCACCATCATGGCCGGCGCGCTCATGGTGGCATGGGGCATCAGCACGATTGCCGCGCAACGCGGCGTACGTCTCGGATTCGGCTCGCTCGCACTCTCGCAGCGGTGGCAACGCCTCTTGGGCGGCATGCTGCATGGCCTTCGTGGGCAACCGGTGGCTATACGCGCGGCGCTCACCGGACTGGGCACGACGCTATTGCCCTGCGGGTGGCTCTATGTGTTTGTCGCGACCGCGGGCGGCACGGGCAATGTCCGCGACGGCATGCTGGTGATGGCCGTCTTCTGGCTGGGCACGGTCCCGGCGTTGGTGACGGTTGGCCTGGGTGCGCAGCGCGTCTTCGGTCCACTCCGCCGCAAGCTGCCGACCCTTGGCGCGGTGACGGTGATGCTCATGGGGTTGCTTGCACTGAGCGGCCGATTGGGAATGGCGCCCACGACCACCATGGCGCACGACATGGCGACCCATGGCCACTGACGCGCTCCGAATGGCATCAGCATCGGCCGAGGTGGACGAACAGGCGGTGACCGAGGTCGCCTGTACGCACTGCGGGTTGCCGGTCCCCCCGGGTCTCCTCGTGGACGATGCCCCGCAACAGTTCTGCTGCTCGGGCTGCAGCGCGGTCTATGCCATCCTGCATGAACACGGGCTCGATCGATATTACGACTTCGCCGAGCGACGCGAATCACCAGTGCGCGCCAGCGGCCGGAGTTACGAGGAGTTCGATCATCCGACTTTCGGCGACCGCTATGTGCGCGTGAACGCCGACGGTTTGTCGCGCACCGAGCTGTACCTCGAGGGTGTGCATTGCGCGTCGTGCGTGTGGCTGGTGGAGCGCGTGCCGCTGGTGGTTCCAGGGGTGCTGCGTGCGGAACTGGATGTACGCCGTTCGCTGGCCGTGCTGGAGTGGGACCGCTCCACCGTGCCGCTCTCGCGCATCGCCCGCACGCTGGACAGCCTCGGGTATCCGCCGCACCCGTTTCGCGGAGTGTCACGTGACGCCATGCGTCGGCGCGAGGATCGCGCCATGCTGGTGCGCATCGGCATTGCCGGCGCCATCGCCATCAACATCATGCTGGCGGCACTGGCGCTGTACAGCGGTGAAGTGAATGGCATGGACGCGTCGTTCACCCGGTTCTTCCGGTGGATCAGTTTTGGACTGATTGTGCCGGCCTTCATCTGGCCGGGTCGCGTGTTCTTCACCGGCGCACTGGCGGCGTTGCGCACCCGATCGCTGCACATGGACCTGCCCATCGCGATTGCCCTGGCGGTGGGTCTCCTTCGCGGTGCGATCAATACCGTGACCGACACGGGGCCGATCTACTTTGACGGACTGGCCATCCTGATCTTCGCGCTGCTGGTGGGTCGCTTTCTGCAGCAGCGCGGTCAGCGCATGGCCGCCGATGCGGCAGAGTTGCTGCATGCCATCGCCCCGATGTCAGCTCGCATTGTCGACGACGCGGGCGTCCATGACATTCCGTCGGACGCGCTGCTGCCGGGCATGATTCTCGAGGTGCGCGCCGGCGAGAGCTTTGCCGCCGACGGCGCCGTTGTGGACGGACGCTCCACGGTGAATGCGGCGCTGCTGACGGGAGAATCACGCCCGGTGGCGGTGGCCGGCGGCGCGCGGGTGTTTGCCGGAACACTCAACATCGAATCGCCGTTGCGCGTGCGGGTGGAGGAAGCGGGCGAGACCAGCCGCATCGCGAAGTTGATGCAACAAGTGGAAGAGAGTGCGCGTCGACGGGCACCGGTCGTGCAACTGGCCAATCGCATGGCCGGTATCTTTGTCGCGGTTGTCCTGACCGCGGCCGCCCTCACCTGGGCCATCAAGTGGCAGCTCCACTCGGCCAGTGCACTTGATGACGCCATCGCGTTGTTGATCGTGACCTGCCCGTGTGCCCTGGCGCTGGCCACACCGCTGGCAATTACTGTGGCGGTTGGACGCGCAGCGCGGCGCGGTATGCTGATCAAGGGCGGAGACGCGTTCGAACTATTGGCCAAGCCGGCCACGCTGGTACTCGACAAGACCGGCACCATCACCGAGGGCACGACGGCGCTGGTGTCGTGGGTGGGTCCCGAATGGGTGAAGCCGTTGGTCCTGGCGCTTGAAGAAGGATCGTCGCATCCGCTGGCCGATGGCTTCCGTCGCGCGTGGACGGACGTGTCACGCGGCGAGGTGACCGAGTCGCGCCACGTGGCCGGCGGTGGGCTGGAAGGCGTGGTGGACGGCTATCGAGTGCGTGTCGGATCTCCACGATTCGTGCGGGAGGCGACCGCCGAGTGTGATGCGGTGTTGCGTGAAAGGATCGCGCTGATGGATCGCACGCTGACGCCCGTGCACATCGCCGTGAATGGCGTGGTGGTCGCCGCGGCCGGACTGGGCGACCGCGTGCGCGACGATGCACAATCATCGCTGGACCAACTGCGTGCCGCCGGCTGGCGTACCATCATGCTGAGCGGCGATGCGCCCGATGTGGTGAGCGCCGTTGGTGCGTCACTGGGGTTTGCGACGTCGGATGTGATTGGTGCCGCGTCTCCGGAAGACAAACTCGCGTTTGTCGAGCGCCTCAAGGCGACGGGGCGCGTGGTGATGGTGGGCGATGGCGTGAACGACGCGGCGGCCATTGCAGCGGCGCATGTCGGCATCGGCGTGCACGGCGGCGCGGAAGCGTGCCTGAGCACCGCCGACATCTATCTCACACGTCCTGGGCTCTCGGCGCTGGTGGAGCTTACTGACGGGGCGCGCAATACCATGCGCGTTATCCGGCGCAACATCGGTTTCTCCATTGGCTACAACCTCATTGGCGCCGGGCTGGCCGTTTTCGGTTTGCTCAATCCGTTAATCGCCGCCATTCTCATGCCCACCAGCTCGCTGATCGTCGTGCTGGGGTCGTGGTACGGAAAGTCCTTCTCCCGGAGCACCACGTGAGCGTCCTGTATATCGTCCTGCCGCTGGCGTTGGTGGTGGTGGCCGTGGCCGTGTTGGCCTTTGTGTGGTCGGCCCGCAGCGGGCAGTTCGACGACATGGACACGCCGGCGGTGCGCATGCTGCACGACGACTCGGAGTAAGGCTAGTGCGTGAGGGCGTACACGAAGTAGTTGACCCATAGTTTGTATGCTTCATTGGCCGGCACCATGTTGTACCCCTCATCCGAAAACTCAATGAGCTCGCCCACGTCGGCGTAGTTGTCAATGATGGCCAGCATTCGCTTGCTCGGATCATTGTCCTCAAAGAATCCCAGGTACTCAGGCGTGTAGCGGCCCGTCTTGCTGGGAATTTTGGCCAGATCGATCTTGAAGAAGCTGTTAAAGATCTGGTGCGCGTTGGTGAGCGGCAGCGGGCGCGCGCCGGGAAATGCGCGGCGCCATTGTTCCACCAGATTGCGGTAGTCGGGATTGGGATCGCCTTCGATATCATCGAAGATGATGAACCCCCCGTGCGAGATGTATTTGCGAAGCCCCAGCAGTTCCGCGTCGCTCAATACCCACCCGCCGGGTTCGGACAGGTACGCCACCGGATAGCGGAACATCGCCGGTTCATCGAGGCGTACGACAACACTCCCGATGATGGGTCCGCGTTCGACGAAGGCGCGTATCGTGGACAGCTCGCGCAGAATCTTCATGAAGTGCGATTCGGTGCGCGGATAGTCGTGCGCCCATCCGGGCCCTTCACTGCCGCATTCGTACGCACCCCGGTACTTGATGCGGGCGAACGTCACCCGGCCGTCGTACGTCGGGTTACCTGCAAAGAAGGGCGAGACGAAATAGTTCTCGGCGTCCCAGTTGCTGGCACACGCGGCCGAACGGCCGAAGCGTCGCTGCGCTGGCGCGACCGTCGCGCTGACCAGCACGCCGGTCACCAGAACCACCACCAGTGATACAGTACGATTCGGCATGAGCTATGCTTCGATACGGTCGAGGTCGCCATATGCCTGATAAGGCGGGCTTGTCTGTAGACGCGTGCCGGTGGGACATTACCCCACATGACATCTCAGCCATCACCCGCCGGTCCCAACGGCGTCGAACGCCGGTCCAACCCGCGATTGCGCGAACTGGTCGACGAAATGCTCGCCTCGATCCGCGCCGCGCACAATGTCGACCTCTGGACCAACGACGAGCGCGCCCGCTATCAGGCCGACATGGCGCGCATCATGGAATCAGTGCGCGAGCATGCCATCGATCATGGACGCAAGCACACGGGATTGGAGAAGCCGTAATCAGGACAGCCCGAACTCTTCGCGCGCCTGACGATTGGCCTGCAACTGCACCACCGACGTGCTCGCGCCGTCGGCCCCATGCTCCCCGGTGTGCACCAGGTCGAGTGCGTCTTCGCGGCGTTTGACCTGCTCCCAGAAATCGCCCGCGTGCGGGTCGGTGCCTTCGTCGGCCGGCAGCAGCGCATACAGGGCCTTGTACATCATGGAGAATGCCCAGAACAGCGCCAGCATGTCGGGCAGCGCGAGGACGATGCGCGTGATGGCATTGACGTTCGCCACCTGATCGTTGAATACCGGCGTGCCGAACGGCGCCAGGACCATCTTGAAGTTGATGGCGTAGTTCACGAGACCGGCAATCAGGTTCGTTGCGCCGATGATCAGTGCCGATTGCTTGAGCGATCGCACGACCGTCGGCTCGGCCAGCAAGCGATCCATCGCCGACCGGCGTTCCGGCGTGTCCGGATCGAGTCCCTGCAGCGCAATCGCCCGGGTGACCGGATGCGCAAGAAACGCCGAACCACCAAAGATGAACACGGCCAGCAGGTAGCTCGCGCTGTCCTTGAAGGCGAAGAGCGCGCCGTCCACATACCAGAACGCCAGCACGCCACGCATCACGGCGCCAAAGCCGCCATAGGCCGAGATGAAGTTGAATCGGCGCGTGAGCACCAACAGGTCGAGTAATACCCAACCAACCGGTATCAGCGCGGCGGCCAGATACGCTGGCAGCGTGCCCAGGGGCTTGGTGCCGTACTTGAGGATCAGGACCGGTGCGACCGCGCCAATCAGGATATCCAGCACGAGTTTGAGCGACTTCGACATGGCAGGCAATCTTGCCGAGGGGTTGGCTTCGCGGTACCCATCAACACATGAACCAGCCCCTCGGATCCCACCGGCCGCGCCGTGCACGTGTGGGCGCGCTCGTGCTGTCAGCCATCACGATGGCCATGACCCTGGCGTGCGCCCGCTGGGCACCGGGGACGGCCGCAGGTCCCGACCTGACCACCGAGGCGGGATCGCTCACGGGCAGGAAGCTCGAGCGCCCGCCCTTGGACGATGCCACCCGCGCCCGGCTTGTCGCCCAGCTGGCGGCCGCAGCCGATACGCTGCGCGTCAACCCGCAGAGCCCCGACGCGCTCATCTGGGTGGGTCGACGGCTTGCCTATCTCGGCAAATACCGCGAGGCCATAGACACCTTTACGGCCGGCGTCGACCGCTTTCCGCGCGATGCGAGATTCCTGCGGCATCGCGGGCATCGGTACCTCACCATTCGTCGCCCGATGCTGGCGACGCAGGATCTGGCCAAGGCGGCCACGCTCATCCGGGGTCAGCCCGATGTGATTGAGCCTGACGGGGCACCAAACGCCCGCAACATTCCGCTCAGCACGCTGCAATTCAATATCTGGTACCATCTGGCACTCGCCTACTACGTGGATGGCAAGTATCCGCAGGCGCTTGCGGCGTGGGACTCCTGCGCGCGCGTGTCGAGCAATCCGGACCTGATGGTCGCCTCGCAATACTGGCGCTATCTGGTGCTCGCGCGCCTCGCGCGGACTGCGGCCGCCGACAGCGCACTGGCCATTGCGCGCGAGAACCCGACGCTCATTGAGAATCAGTCGTATTTGCGCTTGATGCGATTGTTTGCCGGGCTGGAACCGGTCGAGTCGGTGTTTCCCGGTGCGTCAGCCGCTAATGTCGCAGATGCCACCTCGGCCTACGGCGTCTCGATGTGGCATTTCCTGAACGGTCGACGGAATGAGGCGCGCGATCTCTGGAAGCGACTCGATGCCAGTCCGGCGTGGGGCTCGTTTGGGGTGCTGGCGGCCGAAGGGGAACTCACGCGAACGCCGTAGGTCGGACGTTCGCACCACGACATCAATCGGTTCAGCGACTTGAACTCGGCTTCAGTCCCAGCGCGCTATTCAACCACCGCACGAACGGCGTCATCACCTGATAGTGCCGGGCGAGAATATCCGGCAGTTTCGCACTCTGCACGTCGTCCAGTGTCAGCGCGCATCCGGCCGTGAACGACTGATAGCGCAGCCAGGTGCCGGCCGGATGATCGGGGTCATAGCCACGCGGCATGCGCGTGAGCATCGACTCTTCACTCAGTGATCCGAATCGCCGCTTGAACGTGCGGTTGTTCACGATGTCGGCGAAACCCTCGTGGTCGTCGGCCAGCACGCCACGAATCTGGTTCAGCGCCGGACGCGGTGGCATCCAGATGCCGCCGCCGCACATCATTTCGCCCGGCTCCATGTGGAAGTAGAACCCGGCGCCACCGTGCACGGCTTCGCCACCGACACCGCCACCGGAATCACGATGCGGGAACCAGCAGGCCACGTTGGTCTTGTACGGCGACTTGTCGTTGGAGAAGCGCACGTCGCGATGAATGCGAAACATCGACTTCTTTGAACCGACAATTTCCGGGATGAACGACGCCAGTCGCACATCCACGTCCTCGATGAGCAGGCGCATCGGCGCACGCAGCGCCTCCTCATAGTCGTCGCGATGCGCCTCAAACCAGTCCTTGCGATTGTTCTTCTTGAGACCGCGCAGGAAACTCATCGCGCGTGGAGGAAAGCCGCGGAACGTTTCCATGGTCAATGCGCCGGAAAGAGAAACCGGAGAAAGAGGCCGGTGCGATGGCCCCAGGCGCGTTCGTCGTGCAACGCGCCATCGTCTTCCAGGTAGTGCAGATCCACACCAGCCTGCCAGCCTTTGCGCAGCAGCATGCGGTGCAGCAGGCGTGTGCCCTTGAGCATGCGTTTCTCGCCGGTCCCCACGTCCAGCCAGATCGACAAGGTTGGCGCGCGATCATCGACGATGTTCAACTGACGGACAATCCACCGATCGTCCCACCACACCGACGGTGACAGCAAGGCCAGCTTGCCGAAGATGGCCGGGTGGGTCAGGCCCAGATGCAGCGTGAGCAGTCCGCCCAGCGAACTGCCCACCATCCCGGTATCGCGCGCGCCACGTCGCGTACGATAGTGGCGATCGATGAACGGCTTGATCTCGTACACCAGCATCTGGCCGTAGCGATCGGCCATGCCGCCGGCATCATGGGCATTGTCACGGGTCGGCGTGTACTCATCGATGCGATCGCGCCCCGCGTTGCCGATGGCCACCAGGATGATCGGCTCGATGATCCCGGCATGCATCAGGGCGCGCGCCGTCGTGTCGACACCCCACTGCACACCAAAGGGCGACATCGGCAGATCGTCGAACACGTTCTGTCCGTCGTGCAGATACAGCACCGGATACCGGCGTTCCGGTTCCAATTCGTATTCGGGCGGGACGCACACCACGACATCGTGCGCATGCGGCAGGAAGCGCGAGCGCACCTCTGGATAGTGGTCAAGCGAGCCGACACGCCGTGGGGCGGGCAGCGCGGCATTCACATCATCCAGCAATCCGGCGTGGACCATCAGGCGCCCGCCATCGATCAGAACTCGACGAGATCCGGCGGTCGGTGCCCCGCCACGAACGCATCCATGTTGGCCAGCGCCCGCATTCCCATGGCCGTGCGGGTTTCAACCGTGCCGCTACCCATATGCGGCAACAGCACCACATTCTCCATGTCGCGCAACTCCGCCACTACGGTCGGCTCCCACTCATACACGTCAAGACCGGCGCCGGCGATCTGGCGCTCGCGCAACGCACTCGTCAGCGCATACTCGTCGACGATGTCGCCCCGCGCCGTATTGATCAGGTACGATTTCGGGCCCATGCGGGCGAGCCGTTCGGCATTGATCAGGTGACGCGTCTCGGGCGTCGCCGGACAATGGAGCGACACCACGTCGGCGCGCTCCAACAGGACGTCCACCGACGCCACCCGCTCGGCCGTGGCCGGGCCGGCCGTGGCCGGATCGTCGATGCGCGGATCACGCGGAGCATACCAGATCACGTGCATGCCCAAAGCCGACGACACCTGGCGCGCCAGCGCGCGGCCAATGCGTCCATAGCCGATGATCCCCAGGGTCTTGCCGTGCGGGCTGTGGCCCATCAGATGCGTGGGGCGCCATCCTGACCACGCCCCGCTGCGCAGATGGCGTTCGCCTTCACCCAGGCGACGCATGGTCATGAGCAGCAGCGCCAACGCGAGATCGGCCGTGTCGTCTGTGAGCACATCAGGCGTGTTGCTGATCTGCACACCGGCATGACGCGCGGCGTCACGATCGATGTGATTGACACCCACGCCGAAGTTGGCCAGCAGGCGCGTTTTCACCGGACCCTCGAACAGCTCGGCGCGGAGCTTGTCGGTGACGGTGCACAGTACGATATCCGTGGTGCGCAGCACCTGTGACATCTGCTCGGGTGAGAGCGACACGTCGGTGCGATTGAAGCGCGCGTCATACCGCGACGCGATCGCTTCCTCCACGGTCGTCGGCAGCTTGCGCGTGACGACGACGGTTGGTCGTTCGCCGCTCACGCCGGCAGACGCCACGTGGACAACGCGGCGCCAATTCCCGCACCCAGCGTGATTGGCACACCCGCGTCCGCCAGCGCCATCTCGACGCCACTCATGGCGCCGGCCAACGAGAGGGGATTCATGTCGCCCAGATGACCGATCCGGAACACCTTGCCAGCCAACTCGCCCAGCCCCGCACCCAGCGAGACATCGTAGCGCTTGAAGGCCAGCTCGATGACCCGCCCCGCGTCGAAGCCGCTGGGCATCACCACCGCGGTGAGCGTGTTGGACGCAATCTCCGGCCGCTTCGCGCATTCGCCAAGCTCCCACGCCTTCACCGCGGCGCGCACGCCAATGGCCATGCGACGATGCCGCGCCGCCACTTCATCCATGCCTTCCTCCAGCAGCATGGTCAACGCCTCGTCCAGTCCAAAAAGCAACGACAGTGCCGGCGTATACGGAAAGTAGCCGCGCGAATTCTGGTCGCGCATCGGCCGCAAGTCGAAATACGATCGCGGCGTGCTGACGGTCGCCACGCGCTCCAACGCCTTTTCGCTCATGCCCAGAATGCCAAGACCGGCGGGCAACATGAATCCCTTCTGCGACCCGGCGATCGAACAGTCCACTCCCCACGCATCGAACTGAAAGTCGAGACTGGCAATCGAGCTTACGCCATCGACGTACAACAGCGCCGGATGCCTGGCGCGATCCATCGCATCGCGCACCGCGGCAATGTCGTTCGTCACGCCCGTCGCCGTTTCGTTGTGCACGACCATCACGCCCTGAATTTCGTGCGCCGTGTCGGCAACCAGCGCCGCTTCAATCAGATCGGCGGGTGCCGATTCGCCCCACGGGACTTCGATCACATCGACGTGGTATCCCAGGTTGCGAGCCGCCTGAATGAACAGGTGTGAAAACTGCCCCAGTCGGACCGCCAGCAGGCGCGCGCCGGGATTCTGCGTGTTGACCAGCGACGCTTCCCACATGCCAGTGCCCGACGACGGGAACACGAAGTGCTCGCCCTTCGTCTGGTGGACCACCTGCGGCAGGCGCGACAGGATCGAACGGGTAAGCGTCGGAAACGCGGAAGACCGATGATCTTCGCTGGCGCGATGCATGGCGCGCAGCAGACGATCGGGTATCGGGGTCGGACCGGGAATCTGGAGAAAGTGTCGGCCAGCCATGTCTCGATGATCAGGATGGGAGTGGATGGTGTTCCGGGATCGCGTCCTCAACGTCCACGCTGTCGGTCACTTCGACTTCGTCGGAGTCCGCATCGGCCTCTGATTCGGCTTCCCCGGATTCGGCTTCCCCGGATTCGGTTTCCCGTTCGGCCTCGTCCGGATCGAGCGTGCGCAGCAGTCGACGACAGAGGCGCGCCAGGCGTGCCCGCTGCTCACCGGTGAGCTCACTCATGAGATCGACGATAGCGGCCGTGCGGGCAGGTGTCGCCTGCTCGAGCACAGCAGTCCCCGCGTCCGTCAGGTGCACCGTGATGAAGCGACGGTCGGTGGCATGTCGTTCGCGTCGCACCAAACCGCGTGACTCGAGCGCGTCGATGATCGCGGTCATCTGGGCCTTGCTGCGCCCCAGCGCTTCGGCCAGCTCCTGTTGATGCACCGCGCCGCGGGCGGCAATCGTGTCGAGCACGCCAAACTGCGATGCCGACAGACCGAACGGGTGCACGGCCGCCTCCACCCTGGTGGCCGCGAGGCCGGCCGCGCGCTGCAGCCGACCGTACGCATCAAGGGCCCGTCGCCGCTTCTTGTCGCCTTTTCCGCTCATCGTCCTGTCTCCGGGAGGTCCTGCCGCATTTCGTCAGACCGAAATGTACTGGCGTAGCGGCCACGGAGCGGGGGGCAGGGGCGGGGAGATACAAGACGGGAGACTGAAGACGGAAGACGGGAGACATCCGGTCGGCCGGACGTCTCCCGTCTCCCCTCTCCCGTCTCCCGTCTTCTTTCACCTACATCCTGAAAATCGCCTTCGTCTCATCATGAAACAGCACCCAGAGCGAGTAACCGCCGAACAGGGTCCCCATCGGCCAGCGGAACAGGCGAAATGCCGACACGACGATAATGACGTTGCGCGCCCACGGCTGGTGATTGAGCAGCCCGAAACCGGCGATGAGTCCAAAGAAGCTGAGCGCGCCGATGATGACCGCCATGACCACGCTGGCGACGGAACCAACAATGGCGCCAATCAGGCTGCCGGAGAACAGCGATCCAAACACGCCACTGAAGAGCACGCTGGCGGCCGCCAGACATCCTATTGCACTGAAGAGGAGGTTGACGATCGCGACGATCTTGATGTGGGTGCGCATGGGGCGGATTCTCGGAGAAGGTGGAAGACTGCCAGTCACCCTACGGGAACAGCCGGTCGCAGGATTCGCGGTCGGGTTACGTGTCAAAGCGATACGCCATCACGTCCTGGCGGCGCGTCTTCCCCCGAACTGACCTCCCAGGCTCACCATGGCGACCCCGCCGACAATGACCAGCATGGCCAGCAGCGCCTGGGGCGGCATTCGTTCGCCGGCCAGCGCCACCCCCAGCAGCACGGCCACCACCGGATTGACGTATGCATACGTGCCCACGGCCGTCGGACTCGCCACGCGCAGCAACCACATGTAGGTGCTGAAACCGATCAGCGAACCGAACACGATGAGGTACGCCAGCGAATACACCGACGCCAGCGTGATAGCGTCTCGATGCACGTGCGACAGTTCGCCGCTGACGACGGACAGCACCATGAGCATCACGCCGCCGGCGAGCATCTGCATACTGATGGCCAACGCGGCGGGTTTGGCCAGACGGGCCGTGCGCGAGTACAGCGAACCAATGGTCCAGGACAGCGATCCGCACGCCAGCACAATGGCGCCCGACGGTGCCACTGCCGCGCTGCTGATCTGGCCATCGGCAGGCAGCACCAACAGGGCCACGCCAACCAGTCCAAGCGCGACGCCAGCCCATTTCGCAAATCCCGGTCGCTTGCCCTGCGCCACCTCGCACAACACCAGCCAGAGCGGCACGGTGGCCACCATCAACGACGTCATGCCCGAACTCACCCGCTGCTCGGACCACGACACGGCACCGTTGCCGACGAACAACAACAGGAAGCCGATGATCGCGGAATTGCGCCATTCGATGGCCGATGGTGCGGCGGCTCCGCGCCAACGACTGAAGCCATAGAGCAGTCCACCGGCAATCAGAAATCGCACGCCACCCATGACAAATGGCGGGATCGTCTCCACGCCCCATCGTATGGCCAGATAGGTCGATCCCCACACGACGTAGATGACCAGAAACCCCAGCACGAGCCGGTTGCGACTCGCGGGCGCCGGCGCCGACGCGGCGCGGGCGGAAGACTCGGAGAGGGTCATGACAGGGACTCGGTGGCTTCGCGCCGGCGAATGGCTCGAAGTGCTGCGTCGCCCGCAGCAAGTCCACCGACAACGAGATAGAGATAAAACGTGTAGAAGCGCCACCAGAGGAGCGTTGCGGCGAAGATGCCAACCGGAATCGCGGACTTGAGTGTCACCGCGAACGCGCCTTCGATGAAACCACCACCGCCCGGCGCAGGCACCACCACGCCACCGTAGAACAGCGCCAGCGGCCAGAGCACCAGCGGTGCCAGCGTGTCCATAGTCAGTGCAAACGATCGATCGCCCAGGAACACCAGCAACGGCAACGCGGCCACCTTGCACAGCACATGCACCACCGAGCCCAGGAATGCCGCGAGCATGAATCGCGGATTCGCCTGACGCAGCGCCTGCACCGACGAGCGAAGCTGACGCAACGTGCGCTGCAGGACGCGCCACCGTCCCGCATGAACGCCGATGCGGCGAGCCCACGCGGGTGGCGGTCCATGGGCGTTGCGTCTGGCCAGCAGCACGCCGATGGCACCGGCGCCAAGTACGGCCGTGCTGTAACCGCCAACGAGCGCCAACAGCCCCCGCACGCTGGCGCCGCGGCCCTGAAACAACCATGCGAGTGCCACGCAGACGACGGCCAGTGAGCACATCTCGAGAAAGAGCTCCAGAAAAAGCACCAACACGCGACCAGCAACCGGCATCCCGCTTTCCGCGAGTACCAGGAAGCGCGCCGGTTCGGCCCCCGATCTGGCGGGCGTGATGGCGGCCGCAAAGTCACCACCAAGGCAGACTCGCAGCGCCGTGCCGAACCGCAGAGGGAGACCTACCGCAATGGCCGAGGCCTGCATCTTGAGGGCCCGTGTCGTCACCTCGATGGCGACGGCGGTCAGCGCCCCTGCGTGCGCGGTCCATGCCAGGAGCGGCATTCCGCCAGTTGGCCAATTTCCAGCTACCACCCAGGCGGACGCCCCGAACATCAGGGCAAACGACAGGGCGGTGAACAGCCAGCGGGTGACGGACATGGAGCGCAACTTAGTCGAGGGGGCGGGCCTGTTGTCCCTACGTTCCCCGCGGTTTCGCGCGGCGTGTGGCAATGGCGGACAGCGGATCCTCGGGCCACGGGTGTCGAGGATAACGGCCGCGCATTTCCTTGCGCACCTCGAAGTACGAGGTCCGCCAGAAGCCGGCCAGATCGCGCGTCACCTGCACCGGGCGCTGCGCCGGTGACAGCAAGTGCATGGTCACCGGAATACGACCGTCACACAGCAAGGGCGTGGCGCTCCAGCCAAAAACTTCCTGAAGCTTGACGGCCAGAATCGGGTCGGCCGGATTGCTATAGTCCAGCGCAATACGCGAGCCGCTGGGCACCTCGAGATGCGTCGGTGCCAATCGGTCCAGCGCCGCCCGATGTTCCCACGGCAGCAGGGTCAACATCAACTCACTCCAGTCGAGCGACGCCAGTTCGCTCCATCGCCGCAGTCCGTGGACATGTGGTGCGAGCCAGATATCGAGAGACGCAGCCAGGGCTTCACTGCTCACATCGGGCCATTCGGCACGGTGATGGTGCATGAAGGCCAGGCGCGCGCGGGTGCGCGAACCGCCTTCGTTCCACGGCAGCGCATCAACCCCCACACGGCGGATGGTCATCAGCAACGCCTCGCGCACGCGCGCGGTGTCCACCTGATTGACGACGTGCTCGTCCAGCACGATCGCGCCAAGTGTCGAGCGGCGGCGCGCACGCACGCTCTGCGATGCCTCATGCCACTCGACCACGGTTTCCGTCACCACGTCCGATCCGAAATCCTCCAGCACCTCGTCGCGCGACAGCAGCGCGGCGCGTGCCACCCGATACTCGGGGGGCGCCCCTTCGAGTTCCGCGATCGCCAGCCATTCCGCGCCGGCCAGTGCATCGCTGCGCGTCACGGACGCGCCGGTGCCGGCGCGCATCAGGAATCGTGGATCAGCCCCCGGACGCCGTTGCGCCACGCGGTCGGGATAGGCCAAGGCGAGCAGCACGCCCGTGTGTTCCAGATCATCAGCCGGATGTTCCGGCGCCGAATGCACATCGGCGCCACGCGTCCGCGGTCGTTGCAACTGCGACACCAGCTCGCGCACGCGGCGCATGGCGTCACGGTCGATGGACGCGCCGTGGAGGCCGATGTCGTCGCCCGTCGACGTGCGCCGCAGCGCCTCAAGACGCAGCCGCACGTCGGACGGCGGCGGCGCACCATCGCCGCGCAGCACGTCGCGTTCCTCCAACAGGGCCACGATCTCGGCGCCCAGCCGCCCGAGACCACGGCGCTCTGCACCGAGCAACAGATGCGCGAGACGCGGTGCCAGCGGCATGTGCGTCATCTGCCGCCCATGCGGTGTGATGCGCCCGGCGGCGTCGAGCGCCCCCAGTTGACCAAGCAGTTCACGCGCCTGCGCGAACGCGCCAGCCGGTGGTTGATCGATCCAGCGCATCATGCTCGGATCACTGACACCGGCGTCCGCCAACTCCAACGCCAGCGTCGAGAGTTCAGCGTCGAGAATCTCCGGACGGGTGCGCGGCATGAGTCCGTGGTCCTCTGCCGCATCCCACAAACGATAGCACACGCCTGCCGCCACGCGCCCGGCACGCCCACGGCGTTGATCGGCGGACGCCCGACTCACGCGCACGGTCGTGAGCCGAGTCAATCCTGCACGCGCGTCGAATCGCGGCAGACGCGACCATCCACTGTCGATGACCACGCGTATCCCCTCGATGGTCAGACTCGTCTCGGCGATGCTGGTGGCCAGCACGATCTTGCGTTGGCCCGGTGGGGCCGCCGCAATGGCCGCATCCTGTTCCGCGACCGGCAGGCTGCCATGCAATACGTGCACCGTGGCCCGATGAGTCGCCAGCAACGGATCACCAGCAAGCCGTTCGGCCACGCGCCGTTGTTCATTCATGCCGGGAAGGAACACCAGCACGTCGCCACGGTCATTGGCCAGGGACTCCCGCACGGTGCGCGCCACAGTCGCCTCGGTGCGTTCACCGGCGCGCGGTGCGCGATATCGGGTCTCCACCGGGAACATCCGCCCGTCGCTTCGCACGACCGGCGCCGGCGAGTTCGCGTCCCCCAGCAGGCGCGCCACCTGATCGCCATCGAGCGTGGCCGACATCACCAGCACGCGCAACGACGGACGCAGGTGCTGCTGTGTTTCCAACGTGAGCGCGAGACCCAGATCGGCGTGCAGTGAACGTTCGTGAAACTCGTCGAACACCACCGCACCGTACGATTCGAGCGATTGGTCACCGGCCAACAGGCGCGTCAACACGCCTTCGGTCACCACTTCAAGGCGCGTGCGAGCCGAGACCCGGGTATCCCCGCGCACGCGATATCCCACCGTCTCGCCCACGCGTTCACCCAGGGTGCGTGACATGTAGCCGGCCGCGGCGCGCGCCGCCAGGCGACGTGGCTCCAGCATGATGATGCGACGTCCCTCCAGCCACTCGGCGCTGAGCAATGACAGCGGCACGCGCGTGGTCTTTCCGGCCCCGGGTGGCGCCTCCAACACGGCGTTGGCATGCGACGCAAGCGCCGCGTGCAATGCGGGAAGCGCGTCGTCGATTGGCAGCACGGTCTACCGCCGCCTACGCGGCGGCTCGAGTTGTTGTTGCAGCCACTGTTGCGCGCGCGACAACACCTCGTCGTCACCGGCACGCACACCGCGAGCGGTCGGTCGCACATCCACCACCGGATTCAGCCCCACGCGCTGGACTTGTCCACCATCGGCGCGCCGTATCTCCTGCGTGGCGATCCCCACCGTCAGCCCCCCGGGGAGCGACAATGGTGTGGTCCAGCTCAACGCACCGGCGCTGGCGCTGCCGATGAAGGTCACGGCGGTCAGCTGCTCCAGCGACAGCGCGAATCGCTCCATCGCGCCCTGCGTGCGCTCATCGATCAACGCCACGATGCGCCCTGTGAATAGCGCCGATGTATCGACCGTGCGCCACCACGACTGCGACTCGCGCACATCCGGACACTCCAGCACGGCCTCGCGAATGGCGGACTGGCACGGCGACGCCAGGGAGCGCTGCACCGCGCGACCGACGACGGCGCGCGTTTTCGCGGCCAGATGGCGCAGCAGTCGCATGTCGTCGATGGTCAGGTGGCCGCGCAGGTCCAGCACCACGCCGCGCGCCGAGTGCAGTGTGGCGAACGCACTATCCACGGTGGCATCCGTCAGCCGCTCGACATCCAGATAGCCGACGCCTTCCCCAACCAGACGGACGGGCGCACCCAATGGACGCTCCGTGGTTGGAAGGGCATCGCGATACGAGATGCGTCGTGGCACGGACAGTGTGCGCTCGCGATTGTTCACATCGCGAACGCGGACCATCGCGTCTCCGGGGCGACCCCGTGACATCTGTTGCATCAGGAGGCGCGTGCGGGTCCAATCGTTCGTCGCCGGCGCCACGCGACGATGTTCGGAGAGCCACGCGACGGTCGGGAACCCGTCCAACGCCACGATCTCGGTGCCCGGTACCAATCCCAACGTCGTGGTGACCGAATCGCGCACGATATCGCTCAGGAAGACACGGCCTTCGGCATACCGCAGGCGAAAGGGCAAGGCGGCCGTGCCCACTACCGCGTCATAGGACGCTCCCTTCACCACACCTTCTGCATCATCCAGCGAGGCCGCCAACTCCGCGATGCTCTTCGCATAGTCCTCCGCGCTTCGCGCGGCTTCCAATCGGGGTATGACGCGCTCGAAGACCGCATCCAGGTCGTCGTCGTACAGATCCCGGTACGCATGACGCGCACGCATGGCGCTCCACAGTCGAAAGCCCGCCAACAACCGCGCACCCATGAACGGGTAGGCGGTGGTGTCATAAAAGACGGGCGTGGCGGCTGGTGCCACGAGCATGGGCAATGGTCGCTCGGCCAATGGCAGCGGCGCGGTGGCCCGTAGCACGGTCATCGCCACTGCCATCGCCCCGTCACTCGACGAAGCGCCGATGACGGTCGTATCCGGAGTCACATCGACTGATCCGTCCCCGTGTACCAGCTCTCCCACGCGCACCGACGCCACCAGTGCGGGAGAAATGGGAATGCGCACGCGCTGCACCGGTGCCGCATCGCGCAGCGCGCCGTCGGCAACGAGCGTTGCTCCCGCCGCGTCGTGCAGGGCCAGCAACACGCCGGGCAGCACTGTTCCGGAATCGGCAAGCATGATGATACGCGGCGAGCCGGTGGCGTGCCCGACATAGGTGGGTTCAATGCCCTGCTGCCATCCGTCGTGAAAGACGCGTGCGCCGCGGCCATCATCCACTGGCGCCCAGACGCCAATGCGGCGCGTGCGCTCAGCGGGTGCCGCCACCGTCCCACGCAGCAACTGATCGGTAAGACCCGTGCGGGCAAGGAAGTGCTCCAACTGCACGGCGCGCGCCAGGGGATCGGTGACCGGCGCACCGCGCAGGTCCAACACGACCCGCGTCGGCAAACGGCCGATCGTTGTGACAACAAGCACCGAATCAGCCGCGTCAAGCGGGGCGGACGGGGCAATGTGAATCACGACGATACTGTCGCCCGTGCGCTCAGTGGTGACGGCGACGGATGCAGGGTTGGCCATCACCGCAGGCTCGACTCGCGTGAGCGGATCACCCAGGTTCGCGAACAATCGGGCATAGGCGGTGGTCAACGCCGCATCATCGGTGGCGCTCCGGACACGGGTGGCCGCGACGATCAGCGCGGAATCCCACGGTACGCCACGAGTGGCGACCCAGGGATGATGAAGCGCAACCGTGTGCCACACGTGCGCCAGACGAATCAGACGGGCGACGCCGGCAGAATCGGACGCAATCGGTTCGGGCTCGGCGTCGGGCGGTTCGGCAGGATTCGGTGCTCGCGGCGGCAGTACTGTGGCGGCCGTCGCGCGGGTTCGACGAGGTTGGCGGCTCACAGCCCCCTCGTCGGCGCTGACTTTGGCGGCAGACCTCCGTGAGGCGAATACTCCGGAGCACGCCATGCTCGCCAGCACGGCGCACAGCACTGACGCGCGGAACGTCCGCGTGCGAACGGTGCCGCGCGGAGGGCGGTTCGGCATCATATTGCCTCGGGCGTGGCGGTCATGCTGCCAAAGATACGCGTGCGTCACGCCGTTCACCTATCCTTCGCGTCGCATCGCGCCTTACCGTTGCACCAACGCCCTCATGACCGAACGGCTCTACTACACCGATCCGCGGCTGGCCCGATTCTCGGCGCTGATGGTCGCCCTTGAGGATAACGGACGACGAGTGGTGCTCGACCGGACGGCCTTCTATCCCACGTCGGGCGGGCAACTGCACGATATCGGTCAACTGAGTGGCATCGACGTGGTGGACGTGATCGATGAGGAATCGCGGGTCGTACATGTGTGCGCCGAACCAGTTCCGTGCACGGTGGGCGATCGAGTGGATGGCGCCATCGACATGACCCGACGATTCGATCATATGCAGCAGCATTCCGGACAGCATCTGCTGTCGGCATTGCTGGCCGACGCCTATGGCTGGCCCACCGTAAGCGTGCACTTTGGCGACGACACCAACACGCTGGACGTGGCGGCGAACAGCATCGATCCGGCGCTGCTGCCGGAGATCGAACAGCGCGTGAATCGGCTGGCGGCGGAGAATCGCGCGATTGCCGTGTCGTTCGAGGACGCTGCGCAGGCGAGGGGACTGCGCAAGGCCAGCGATCGGGATGGCGTGCTGCGCATTGTGACCATCGAGGGTCTCGACCGCAGCGCCTGCGGCGGCACACATGTGGCGCACACCGGTGAGATTGGATCCATGCTGTTACGCCGCATGGAGCGCACGAAGGGAAACACGCGGCTGGAGTTTGTGTGCGGTCTGCGGGCCGTGGCACGCGCGCGCGCCGACGCCACACTGCTTTCCTCGGCCGCGCGAATCTTCACCGCATCGCCCGAAGACCTCCCGACGCTGGTGGAGGCACAGCATCGGCGGGTGGCGGAATTGGACCGCGAGCGCAAGAAGCTGGTGACGGAGCTCGCGGGCAACCAAGCGAAAGCGCGGTGGGACGAAACGACCGTCAACCCGCTGGGAGTTCGACGAATTCGCCTCGATCCCGTTGCGGGACCGGTTCGGGATGCCGAGCCCTTGGTGCAGGCACTATTGGCGCTGGGACCGTGCATGGTGCTGCAGCTCAGCCCGTCCACCAACGGTGTGATGTTGGGCGCGTCCGAACACAGCGGAGTCGATGCCGGTCAGGCCTTGCGCGCCGCCCTGCAAACCGTGGGTGGCCGCGGTGGTGGATCACCGCGGCTCGCGCAGGGAAGTGCGGCGAGTATGTTGGAATTGAACGCCGTGGCCATGGTGCTTGGGTTTTCGTGATCGGGGGGCACAGGCACGCCCCGATCGGTCGCGATTCTTCTCTTTCAGGAGATCGATCATGAGCATTCGAACAACGTTGGTTCGCTCAGCCGTTGCACTGACCATGGCGGCTGGTGCCTTGCCCGCGCAGGCAGCGCATCGCACATCGTTCGGTGTACTCCTCGGCGGCGCGGCGGCGAAGCTCGCCAATGTGGACGTGGAGTCCGCCGATCTGTTCAATGGCCTCTCGACCATCAAGAATCGCTACGGCTTCCAGGCTGGCGTGTATATGAATCGGTCGCTCGGCACCGTGTGGTCAGTGCAGCCGGAAGTGCACTATGTGCAGAAGGGAACGCGGCTGGACGTTGGTGGGTCGTCGCCCGTTGGCTCGCTGGCGATCGATCTGGCGTACGTCGAAGTGCCGCTTCTGGTTCGTGCCGACTTGGGAAAGGCGCCGTGGCATCCCTTTCTGACGGCGGGTCCGACCCTGGCGCTGCGTGTGGGTTGCGACGCCACACTGAAGAGCGGGCCTTCCAGCCTCAGTGTGGAATGCAAGGAATTCGACGACAATGGCACCAAGCGAGATCCGTTCGAAACGACGGACATTGGCGCAAGCATCGGGGCTGGGTTCGCCGGGCGGCTGGGCGGACGCCGCGTGCTGATGCAGCTTCGCTACGGGAGAGGATTCACCACAGTCGTCAAGGACGACGGGTCCTCCACTGGCACCAAGCAGTCGCCGAAGAACTCCGTCATCTCACTCGTGCTTGGTTTGGGCAACTAGACAACCCGATCTCCCTTTTCGACTGGATCCCGTGACTCCACTTGATACCCGACCGTCGGCCGCTGAACATGCGCCGTTCGCTCTTACGTATATCGACGCCACGGCAAATGCCCTGACCGGAACCACTCGTGCCAGCGTAAGGGCACTCCTGGAAGGCCAGGTCGGGACTTTGCACACACTCACGCGCGGCGTTGACGCAGCAATCGTGCATCGTGGCTACGCGCCCGATAAATGGACGCTCGCCGAGTCGTTGATTCACGTGGCCGATGTGGAGCGGGTGTTTGCCTACCGGTTGCTGCGCATTGCACGGGCCGACAAAACCCCCCTTCCCGGCTTCGACCATGACGCATGGGTTCCCGAGACCCGAGCCGCTCGCCGAGAACTTGTGGACATCCTGACCGAAATCGACACCGTGCGAGCCGCAACGCTCGCGCTGGTGCGATCGCTGGACGAGGCTGCGGTGCTGCAAATAGGTACCGCAAGTGGGCATCCAGTTTCCGCACGTGCCCTGGTGTGGATGATTGCCGGACACTTTGCGCATCATCTCGACCTCGTTCGCACGCGGTACCTCGCGGAGGCCTGAAAGGCACTATTTTCCGGACGGCGCGCGCCCACCTCCGCAGGGCGCGCGCCCTGAACGTTCCGTCCGGAGTCATTGTGTCCGTTGCACCTGCCGCCGCACCGTCCTCGAGTCGCACCGTCACGCGTCTCGCGATTGATACCGTTCGCACGCTGTCCATGGATGCCGTGCAAGCGGCTGAGTCGGGGCACCCCGGCACACCCATGGCGCTGGCTCCGTTGACGTATGCGCTGTACGCGCGCCATTTGCGCCACGATCCGTCAGCACCGCACTGGGCTGATCGCGACCGGTTCATTCTGTCGGTGGGCCACGCCTCCATGCTGTTGTACGGCACGCTGCATATGGCCGGCTACGATTTGCCGCTCAGTGAGATCCGCAATTTCCGGCAGTGGGGCAGCAAAACGCCCGGACATCCGGAAGTGCATCACACCGTGGGTGTTGAAACGACCACGGGTCCGTTGGGACAGGGTGTCGCCAACGCGGTGGGGTTTGCCGTGGCCGAAGCGCATCTGGCGGCGACGTTCAATCGTGACGGATTCGCGATTGTCGACCACTATACGTACTTCATAGCGGGCGATGGTTGCCTCATGGAGGGTATCTCCCATGAAGCGGCCTCGTACGCCGGTCACTTCGGACTGGGCAAGTTGATCGGGTTCTTCGACGACAACCGCATTACCATCGACGGCAGCACCGACGTGTCGTGCAGCGACGACGCGGCGAAGCGCTTCGAGGCCTACGGATGGCAAGTGCTGCACGTGGCCGACGTGAACGATATCGCGTCGATTGATGCCGCGATCGACGCGGCCAAGGCGGATACCAAGCGGCCTTCACTGATCATCACGCGCACCCACATTGGGTTTGGATCGCCGAACCGGCAGGATACGGCCAAGGCGCACGGCGAACCGTTGGGCAAGGACGAGATTGCACTCACCAAGGCGGTGTATGGTTGGGACTATCCCGAGCCGTTCACCGTGCCCGATGAAGCACGGGCACATTGGCGCGAACAGGTGGCGCTGCGTGCCGTGTCACACACATCGTGGCAGACGCTGTGGATGTCGTACGCGGCCACGCATCCAGAACTCGCGGCCGAGTTCGAGCGGCGCATGCGTGGCGAGTTGCGCCCCGACGCCGCGACGGCGTTTCCGACGTTTGATGCGAAGAGCGGCGCAGTAGCCAGTCGCGCCTCCAGCGGTGTGGTGATCAACGCGATTGCATCGGCTATTCCTGAGTTGATAGGCGGTTCAGCCGATCTGGCGGGTTCGAACCTCACGGTGGTGAAAGGCGCGCCGTTCTTCACCGCCGAGCATCCGGCCGGTCGCAACTTCGAATTTGGCATTCGCGAGCATGGCATGGGTGCCATCATGAACGGCATGTCGCTGCACGGCGGCATGATTCCGTATGGTGGCACATTCCTGGTGTTTGCCGACTACATGCGTCCGTCCATTCGCCTGGCCGCGCTGATGGGTGTGCAGGCGGTATATGTGTTCACCCACGATTCCATCGGACTTGGCGAAGACGGTCCCACGCACCAGCCGGTAGAGCATCTGGCGTCGCTGCGCTGCATTCCGAACCTGCTGGTGTTGCGACCGGCCGACGCCGATGAAGTGGCCGAGTCGTGGCGCATGGCGGTGACGCACAAGACGGGTCCGACAGCGTTGGTGCTGACACGGCAGAAGTTGTCGTATCTCGGGAAAACCGAGGCGATTCGTGCCGGCGTGCCGCGCGGTGCGTACGTGCTGGCCGATGTCGCGCAACCGGCCGTGGTGTTGATGGCGACTGGCTCGGAAGTGGAGATCGCGCTGGCGGCGCGTGACCTGCTGGCGGCAACCGGTGTGGCAGCGCGCGTGGTGAGCATGCCGAGTTTCGAATTGTTCGCGCAGCAGGACGCGGGCTATCGCGACAGTGTGTTGCCACGCGGGGTTCCGCGGGTGGCGGTGGAAGCGGCGCACCCGGCCAGTTGGTATCGCTGGGTGGGCGACACGGGCGCGATTGTCGGCATTGAGCACTTCGGGGCCAGCGCGCCGGCACCGGTGCTGTACCAGCAGTTCGGGATTACGGCGGAGAAGGTGGTGGATGCGGCGCGGGGTGTCCTGAAGAACTGAAGAACAATTCGCGAAGGACCTTCGCGAACTTGGCGCCCTTTGCGGTTCAATTGTTTCTTTCCGCCGCCTTCACCACACGCCGCAGCCCGCGCCCGGCCAGTGTGCCGGTGATCTTCCCCTCGCTCACCGCCGCTTTGCCGTTCACGAACACCCACCGCATGCCCGACGCCAGCTTGGTCGGCTCCATGTAGGTGGCTTCGTCGCGAATCGTTTTCGGATCGAAAACAATCACATCGGCAAAGGCACCCGCGCGCAGCAGGCCACGCTCGGTCAATCCGTAGGTCTCGGCCACCTGCCCTGATGACGCACGTACCATGCGTTGCATGGTGATGACGGGCTTGTCCAGCACGTAGCGACGGATCTTGCGTGGATACGTCCCGTACAGTCTCGGATGTCCGTCCGATCCATCGGAACTGGTCATCACGTGCGGATCACGCATGAACGTTTCGATATCGGCCTCGGTCATGTTGAATGAGGCGACGCCCATGTCCAAACCGTCGCGAATCATTTCCAGGGCGGTTTGTACCGCGGTCTTCCCACGTTCGGCCGCCACCTGCTTCAGCGTTTTCCCCACGTACGGCTTGGCGGCCGCGCTGCCGTTGATGAGCAGAATCGTGCTGTCGCCGCCGCGCCGCCGCAGGTTGTCGCGCATTTCCAGCAACATGGTTTCACGTTGCCCCACGTCGGCGATGCGCGCGTTCATGGAATCCCGACCACCGGCCTGTACCCAGCGCGGCAAAAGGGCGGCACTGAGCCCTGTTCCGCTGGCTGTCCACGGATACTGATCGGCCGTGACGGTGCACCCACGCTTCCGCGCCTCGGCCATGATGGCCAACACGCTGTCCGCCTTGCCCCACACGTCCACGCCCAGCGCCTTGATGTGGCCGACGTTTGCCGTCAAGCCAGACTCACAGCCAATGCGCAGCGTCTCGCGCACCGACGCCAGCAGTCCGATGGAATACGAACTCTCATCGCGTTGATGCGTATCGTATACGCCACCGAACGGTTTGGCTGCCGACACCACGGCGATCACTTCCTCGGTGTTGGCGTAACTCTGCGGCGCGTAGAACAGCCCCGAACCCACGCCGTACGCGCCCTCGCGCATGGCCTGGGTGATGAGTGTGCGCATGGAGTCGATTTGCCTCTTGTTGGCCGGTGCCGATGACGCACCCATGACCCGACTGCGCACGGTGCCAAAGCCGGTCAGTGCGTAGCTGTTGGTGCCAAGTCCGGCGCGTTCCGATTCGCCAAGGATGCGCGCGACGTCGATCGGGCCACGCCCGTCGGCACCCAATACCACTGTGGTAATGCCCTGCATCAGCGACGACGCATTCTGGCGACGCTCGGCATTCAGTCGAGGCAGGCCTTCGTAGGTGTGCGTGTGCGGATCGATGAAGCCGGGTGACACGATCAGCCCGGTCGCATCGATGCGCGTGGTGGCCTTCGTGCCAGCTGGTGCACGGCCAACCAGCACGATGCGATCACCGCGAAGGCCGATGTCGGTGATGCGGCCCGGTCCCCCTGTGCCGTCGTACACTGTGGCACCGGTAATCAGGACGTCGAGCGTGGTTTGGGCGCTGAGCCCAAGTGGCGTCGCAACGGCAGCAGCCAGGAGTGCGCCGGCAAGCGCCCGTCGAATGCGATGAGTTGGCATCATGCCAACAACATACGCCGGCTCACCAGACAGGCCAGCGTCAGCCGGAAGCGAGTCGCGTCATGGCCCCTTCCAGAAACGCCGCGCGCCAGGCTTCCAGTTGCTCGACACTCACACTCGCCGACGCCGCTACCGTTGCCGGGGATTCGCCGCGGAGCAGCCGCAGCACCAGCGCGCTCTTCCCGTCCGGGCTCGAAACGTCGGGCGAGGGCCGCGTCGGGTGTGGGACGGTATGCGTCGCCACACTCGACGCTCGCCGTCGCGCTTCAATGGCCTTCACCACGACGGCACTCAACGACTTCACGTACTCCAGCGCCACGCGGTCGGGCACCGGTTCGCCATCGGCGCGATCGCCATACAGACAGCCCACCATGGTCCTGGCCACGGCAATCGGGAAGACGCCAAACTGCGCGGCGCCCACCTGCTGCACCCAACGCGTCTCTGACGACGTGGGCGCGCGGTCCACCGGCACGTAGGTCGCGTGGCGCTGCTGCATCATGGCCACCACTGGTCCACCCTGTGCGGTCATCGGGAAATCAAAGCGCGTCATCAGTGCTTCGACCCCGGTACCCAGACCGGATCGTGCTGAAAGGCGGGTGCGGTCAGCGTTCAGTACACAGGCAATCACCCGATCGAACGGCCCGCCGCGCAGCGCGGCTTCCAATGCCAGCAACAGGACTTCTCCCAGCTCCGCCCCCGATCCCGGGTCCACCTTGCTCTCCAGTTCCTGACGCAAACGACGACGAAGCGCCGGAGATCCCGGTGTGTCGTGGTGGTTCACGGTCTCGATTTCCCACTCGCCGGTTGGCGTGGCCGACAAGCCCATCGCCATGCGCGCCGCATCCGCGAGTTCCTTGAGCTGCCGTGCTTCCATCGGCACCTTGGCACTGCTGAACAGCTCGCGCGTTTCATCGAGCGCCGCTTCCACCACGTCGCGCACCTGCTCGCGCGAGACTTTCAAGTGCGCGGCATGGCGCTCCATCGCCGCGTGGACGGCACGTTCGGCATCGTGTTCGCCGGTCGCATCGTGTCGATAGATGGCCAGTGTCAGATCGTGGCTGAACGCCGTGATGGCGCTGGCGTCCGACGACACCGCACCCGGTCTCGCCCGAATGCCCTGCACCACCGTGTCCGGCATTCCCCAGTGGCGGGCCACGGCGACGGCCAGATCTTCGTAGCGAAACCCCAGCACCGCGTGGGCGGCCCCGGTCAGTGTCTGTCCTGTGCCCTCGGTGCGCTCCTGAATGCGGGCATAGTCATCCGGGAAGTGACAGGCGATGAGCACTTCCCCGAGATTGCGGAACATGCCGCACAGGTGCGCCTCTTCCGGATCACCGCGCTGCAGACGCGACGAGACCTCGCGCGCGTGGTTGGCCGTGATCAGCGACATCACCATCAGCTCCTTGAGCACTGGCGAGCGTTTGCTGTAGTTCTCGAACAACAGCAGGCTGCTGGCCAGATGCCGTACCGTGCGCGCGCCCAGCATCATCATCGCGTGCGTCGCGCTTTGAATGGGCCGACCGGTGCGTCGATAGTGCACGGTGTTGGCAGTTCGCACCACGCCCAACGTAAGGCTGTACTCGCGCAGCACGACGTTGGCGAGGCGCTGCAGTGAACTGGCATCATCGTCGATCAATGAGATCGTGTCGATGATCTGTCGCGACAGTGCGGGAAAGTCGCTGGCCTCCTGGATGCGCGCCAGGCGCGCGTCCACCAGCGACTGCTGGTCCGCATCGCTATCGACACGCCGCGTTGGAGTGGCGAGCTGTCCGTTCACGGCCATCGTGCCTGTCAACCTCGGAGAAGGGGATTCCCTGAGAGTATCGGCAGGTGGGGGGTGGCTACTTCACTATTGTGGCGACGTGCGGCAACCTTCACGTTGAGCTCACCTGGCGTCCACTGTCACCACGCGCATGTCCACCGAACGGCGATTCAACGAGCAGGAAACCGCCTACATCCTTGAGCGGGCGGCCGCCGCCGAGCCCGCCGCGAGCGACGACGGGATGTCGCCGACGAGCGCCGACCAACGCCCGGGGGTGCCGCAAGGCATGACGCTGCAGCAGCTGCAGGACATCGCGGCTGAAGTCGGCTTGAACACGGCAGCCGTATCCGCCGCGGCACAGTCCATCGAACGCGGCGATCTGGTCCCTACGCAGCAGCGAACCTATGCCGGACTGCCGGTGGGTGTCACGCGCACCATCGAACTGGGACGAGCCGTCACCGACGCGGAATGGGAGCGCATGGTGGTGGCGCTACGCGAGACGTTCCAGGCCCGCGGGACAATGGTGACCGAAGGATCGCTGCGTCATTGGAGCAATGGCAATCTGCAGGCGCTGTTGGAACCCACCGCCACTGGTCATCGGCTGCGCCTGCAAACCCGCAAGGGCGACACGGGGTTGATGATCGGCATCGGCGTGGGCACGATGCTCATGGGCGGTGTGCTTGGCATCGCGCTCGCCTTGTCGTCCACTCCACTGCACACCACACACCCGTGGTGGCTCCCGACGCTGTTTGGAGCGGTTGGTTTGGCGCTGATTGCCCGGCCGGTGTTCACCCTGCCCACCTGGGCCCGTACGCGCGCCGCGCAGATGGAACAGTTCGCGGAAACCGCCGCGCGTATCCTGAAGCCGTGATGGGCGCGCGACTCGAGCCGGTACCGCCCACGCCAGGGGAATCCGTCCGGCTCGACGATCGCACGCGATGCATTGTCGGCACGGCGAGCGATGCCGACGTGCGCCTCGATGACCCGCACGTCCGGGCGCATCACTGCCGTCTGGAGTGTCGCGACGACCGGTGGCTGATTCTCGATGGCGATCCGACGGTCACGGTGAACGGCCACGCGCTCACCGGTCCCATGCGCCTGTTCGATCGCGATGTTATCACCCTTTCCTCCGCGCACCAGTGGGAGTTTGTCAGCGGCGAGCGCCGCACCGTGGAGTTGCCGATCCCTGGCGCGCGGCAGGTGCCGCGCAGGCGCCGCCCAACGGATGGATTTGAATTGCCCAGGCGTCCGTTTCCGTGGAGAGTTGCGGGCATGGTGTCTGCGGCGTGCCTGCTGGCCGCGGTCGCGCTTTTTGCACTCTGGTACTTCCGGCGCGCCACCGCCGATCCGGATGCGATACTGTCCGACCGGCAAGCCATCCGCTTCGACTCGCTGTTGGTGGTTGCCTATGATCATCTTGAGCGGGGCAACTCGCTGCTTGAACTTGGCATTCGGGACGACGCGGCGCAGGAGTTCGCACGCGGCATCAATACGCTGGCACTCAGTGATTTGCGCGATCACCCGCAGGTGCGACCCCGAATCCTGGCGCTCGAGAGTTCTGTTGCGGCCATGTATCGGGAACGGCGGCTCGTTGTTCCCGACGCCTACGTCGGCGCGCGATCATCCATGTCGGCAGACAAGATCCGCACCGCCGCGCTGTCACGCAATCAGTTCTCGCATGCGTTCGACCTGGTGTCGGGCGCATTCCGGTTGCGTTTCGGTGCATCCATTGTCGTGGTGGGCCGGGATCACGCCGAGCATCTCACGCTGTACGGGGAAGGCGGCGCGCTCGATCTGCGCAGCCTGACCATGTCAGCGGAACAGGTTGCGTTCGTGATCACCCAGTGTCGCTCGTACGGCATTCGGGTGAAGGATTTCTCGCAGGACTCCATATTGCGGCGTCAGGTTGACGCGGCCGTCCGTGCGGGGCTGCCCGACCGGGCCGGCACGGGACTGCATCTGCACATCGACCGTTTCGCCGATCGTCGAGACCGGTGGACGATCGGAGCGATTTCCGACCGACCACCCCTGTCAGGAAGTGGTCAGACCAGCAGGAACTTGAGTCGAGTCACACCCGATAAGGTGAACTCGGACCCATCCTCCAGCAGGCGAGGTTCGCCGCGTTCGACCGCGTCGTCGTCAACCGACGTCCCATTCAGGCTGGAGTCAATAAGATAGTAGTTGCCGTCCTTGCGCAGGATCGCGCAGTGATAGCGCGAGACGTACGCGGACTCATCGCTGAGCACCAGATCGTTCTTTTCCTCGGGGCGATCGGATTCCGCCGACCCGATACGGAAGATGGGGCCGGACATCGTGTACATCTTGCCCCGACCCACGCCGTCGATGATGCGCAGCATGGCCGTGCGCTGCTCGGCTTTGCGGTGCTCCAGATCTGCCGCGCGTGCCCGTCGAACGGCCATCACGCGCGCCGTTGCGGCCAGCGTCATCGCCGTCACCAGCACGAGGCCGGCGGCGATGTACACGGCCAATTGCAGCTGGCGTGCCCGCTGCAGGGCGATCACCCGCTCCTTGAACGCCAGCGCCCGCTGATTATCCGGTTGCGTTGCCAGGACCATCGTGACAATCGAATCCGCGCGGGGCAACGCGCGCGCCGTCATCGCTCGCTGAATCGACGACAGCTGGTCGTCGATCTGCGCCTCGCGGGCCTCGACCGCCCGCCGCGCCGAGTCGGCGGCGACGGCGATGTCGTAATCCCGGATGGCGGCGCGATACCGCTCGTCAACGAGGGCGTTGCCCATCCCCTCAAGCTGAATGCGCTTCCAGCAATCCGTGCGATCGCGAATGCCGGCGATGGTTGACGCCGTTACCGAATCGACGTGATCGCAGTAGCGCATCAGCGTGCCCCGTTCCTGCGTGCGCGCGTCGCTCGCTGCAGTGCGTTGGGCATGCGCGGCGGCGTAGGACAGCGGGAGCGCGACGGCGCACACCACTATGCGCGACAGGGATGCCGCACTCATGGGCGAGTCCGGGGCAGCGTCGCCGACTCGTGCGTGGGCTCTTCCGGCGTGCGCGGCTTCGCCTCGCGCGGTGCAACGCCACGGAGTTGCTCGAGTTCCTGCGTGGACAGCAGCGCCCGCGCCGCCGCCACTTGTTGGGCCAGGTCCTCCTCCGAATCCCGATGCTCCTCCCACAGGAAGTGGGGCACGTACAGCAGCAACAGCAGGCCCGTCGCGGACAATACGAGCAACAGCAACGGGCGTATGCGTGGCGAGTCGCCGCCCACGGCAAGGGCGTCTCGGATTGGCGCGGGCAACGACGCCGAGTCCGCCGTGCCGGTAAAGGCGGGCAGTGACAGCAGAGGCGGACGCCACGCAGCGCGCAATCGCAGCGTCTGACCCGAGGCAGCAGACAGCGAGATCGTGCCAAGCAGGGAAGTCCGTCCCAGCGACATCGCTTTCAGCACCGGAACGCCAAACACGGGCGTGATGTCTGGCTGCGTTGCGCCGGAAATGCGCGTCTGGTCCGCGCCAATCATCCCCACCCCGGCCAGTTGCGCGCTCCAATGCGGCATGGACGTTCCGCTCGCGCCGCCAATCATACCGTCGGGCGGCAACACGAGCCGCGATGCCAGACACGCGGCGTCGCGGTTCGGGGTGCAGCGCACCAGCCGGAATCGGGCCACCACTGGGCCCGTGGTCGCGGCCTGCGCGTTCACGTCCCGGCCTGGCCACCCCAACCACATGGACGCAATCAGTCCGAGTATCCACCGCGTCGACGTCACGCGCGACGTCTCAATGTCAAACGGTACCGGTGACGACCGACGGCCAGGATTGCATCGCGCGTGACGGGAATGGCGCGGTACAACGGATAGCCATTGAGTACCGCGCCTGCGGGCGGTGGATACACGTACACAGCGCCGTCGACACATCCCACCTGCGACTCGGCAAGCCCTCTCGACCACCCTTCTTCAATCGCGCATTCATGCAGGGACCACATGGACGGCCGCTCATCGCGCGGAGGAAGCACCTGCACCACGATTGGTGCGCGCCACAGGGCCGGACCCACCGCGGCAAATCCGATTGCGGCACCACACCACGTCATGGCCACTGGCCACCACAGTTCAGTCGGACCGGGTAAGCTGAGCGTCGCACCGGCCACGGCTCCACCCAACGCACCCAATGCGAAGCTCTCGGCAGTCGACGCCAGATGCCGCGTGCGCGAATAGCACGAGAGCGCGGCGGCCGCGCATGCCGCCATCAGCGACCAGGTAGCCATGCGCTCAAGCACAAATCCCCTGGGGGACATGCTCCCGCGCAAAGCCAGGCCGAGACTGGCCGCGACCAGTGCGCCAACGCCGCCCATCAGTGCGCCGGCGACCAATGCGGGCATCAGTGGTTCGCGTCGATGCCGTGCCCGCATGGTGAGAACCCCCGCACCGCTGCACGCACCAATGGTCAACGCGACCAGCTGATCAATCCGGTCGTACGACGACAGCCATGTCGTGCTGTCGGTCCAGCCGCTCGCGATGGCCCATGCCACGGCGCCACCGATCCATCCGGTGACGACGGCGGCCGATAAACTCGGGGACAGCGCTCGCGACACTGACACCATGCGCTCGTTCAGCGGGTCAGGGCGCGCACTTTGTCCGCGGCGTCGCCGAAATTCTGGTCGGCGGCCTTGCGATACCACTCAAGCGCCTGACGCTTGTCTTTGCGCGCGCCGAGTCGTCCGCGTTCGTACGCCTGTCCCAGTGCGTATTGCGCCGCCGCGTGTCCACCGTCCGCGGCGCGTGTGTACCAACGCAGTGCGGCCGACTGGTCCTTCTTGATGCCGCGCCCGCGCTCAAGCGCGAGCGCGAATTGAAACATCGACTCGATGTCTCCATTGTTGGCCGCATCGGTGAACCACTTCGTGGCCTGCTGGTCGCTGCGCCCCGTTCCCCGACCTTCGAGGTACAGCATTGCCAATTGTCGCTGGGCCAGCGCCTTCCCGCTTGCCGCCTCGCTGGCGCACGCGTCAAACGCATCGTTCCATGCCCCAGCGGTAACGTGCTGCTCACAGAGTGATCCGCGGCGACGGGTGGGATTGTCGGCGACCCGTGGCGGAGTTGGCACCTTGGCTGCGGATTTCGACGGAGCAGGCGTTGGGGCAGGTGCCTTTGCCTGCTCCTTGGCCTTTGCAAGCGCCGGCTTGGTGACGGCCGTCGGCTTCGGGGCAATCGGCAACGCCGGGACGACAGAGTCGACCTGGCGCGCCGAGTCGACCACCGGTGCGGCCACCGGTGCCCTGACTGCAGTCACCATCGGCGCCACGCGTGCATCACCGGCATCCGGCGAAGGCAGTGTCAGTAGGGCAATCGCCACGACCATCAGTCCCGGCACGGTGACTCCAATGATCACTTTCTCGTGCGCGTCAAGCGCGCGTCGAGTGGGTGGTGGTGCCGGTGGCTGCGAGGAGGGTGCGGGCATTGCGGCAGACGTGGCGTGATCCCTGGGAGGATGATCGCGAATATAGCCCCTGACTTGCCGATTTCGCGAAGTAGTCACCAAGTTCTGCGCATGCGCGAATCCGCGGGACGGCCAAGACTGAGTCTTCGTGTGGGGATCACGGGTCACCGATGGCGCGAGTCGCATCACGCGGCGGACGAGCGCCTCGATCGGAGCAACGCCGACGACGTGCAGCGCTCACTACGCACGGTATTCATACGTGTTCGAGCCGCAGCCGACCTCGTGCAGCGCCGGCACGCAGGGCTGTTTTCGGCCGAGCCGCCGCTACTGTCGCTGGTAAGTGCACTCGCCGAGGGTGCGGACGAGCTCGCTGCGATGGTGGCGAGCGAACCCGCGATCGGCTTCGCGCTCGACATTGTCGCACCGTACGACCTCGCCTCGCATGCCACGCGATGTGCGCCGGGCACGCCCACGCGCACGCTGTGGGATGGTGCCCGGGCCCGGCTGATCCTCGACGGAGTGCCGCTGGCGGACCAACCGCAACCGGGCGAGCGCCAGGCACGACACGAGGCCACGCTGATCGAAACCAACCGTCGACTGGTCTGGAATTGCGACCTGATGATTGCGGTCTGGGACGGGCGCGACGCGCGAGGCGATGCCGGAACCACGCACGTCATCGAACATGCGCGCGCTGAGGGCTTGCCGGTGATTCACGTGCATTCGGTGACGCCAGGTCATGTGGCCCTGCTGGATGCGATTGGCGCCGAGACCTTCGCTGTAGACATCTGGAGCGCCATTGATGAGGTCGTGACCCGTTTACTCGAAGCCCCGGATTCGCATCACGCGCGCGAGCACGCCGTCGCCGGCCGGCCTCGTCACGAGGCGCACGTTCGCCAACGCGCGTCATTTGCCATTCATCGCGCGCTCACCGAGTACGTCAATGAGTCGCCGCCCGGTATCATCGTGCGGCAGTTGGGTGCGCGCGTGTATGGGGTCGTGCAATGGGTGCTGGCCGGTACGGGCAACATCGCCAGCGGCGGTGCCATCCCGAAGTCACCCGATGCGGTGGCGATCCCCTGGGACGCGATCCCCACGGCGCTCGCAGTCAGTGAACGACGCGGCATGCTGATTGATCCGGCCTTTCGCCGCGCCGACTATTTTGCGTCGGCGTATGGGGCCCGACATCGCTCGACGTTTGCCACCATCCTCTTCTTCGCGCCTTTTGCGGTCGTGTGTGCCTGGGCCGGCAGTGTCGTCGGTGATCGGTACAAGCTGGCCTTCGCGCTGGGCGAACTGCTTCTGCTGGCGATTCTTACTGCGTTTTTCACGCGCAGTCGAAGCCTCCGCTTTCATGAAAAGTGGTTGGACTATCGGCTGCTGGCCGAACGCATCCGGCATCTCGGATTTCTCTGGCCGCTGGGGCGCAGTTCGCCGGTCATCCGCGTTCCCACGCACGCCATCCTCACCGATCCACGACCGGCCTGGGTGAACTGGTGGTATCGCGCGTTGGCGCGCGAAGCGGGACTTGCGCCTGTGCATCTCGACGCCGCTACCGTTGGCGCACTGGCCAACCAAATCACTCACGATCTTGTGGCAGCACAACTTGAGTACAACCGCTCGGCACACGAGGTCGCCCATCGCGCCGAACATCGATTGCACCTGATGCCATGGATTCCGCTGCTGCTGGCGCTGGGCGCGGCGTTGGGGCATGTCCTTGAGCACTTGCACCTGCTGCATCTGGAACCCGCTGTGGTGGTCGCGCTGACGGGGATCGGTATTCTCGGCCCCGCGTTCGGCGCGGCACTGCACGGCTTCGCCAGCCAGGCGGGATATCAGGAAATCGGCATCCGCACCGAAGCCAGTGCCCAGCAACTGGAACGCTTTGCGCAGCGACTGGCCGAACTCGACCTCACGCTGCCCCTGGCCAGCAACGCACTGGGCGAGCTGGCGCTGTCGGTGGCCGATGTCATGGGCGAAGATCTGGCGGGATGGCGAGTCGACTATCTGGCGCGACCCGTGAATCCACCAGGATGATCCGTTGCTTCCCGCGTCTCCCCGCGTAACGACATGCCTCGTCGCAAGAAGATCTTCCTGAGCTACCGGCGCGGTGACACGGCAGGTCACGTCGGACGACTGCACGACGAGCTCGTGCGCGTCTTTGGCGCTCACCGCGTGTTCATGGACGTGGGCGGTATTGCCCCCGGGGACGATTTCGTCAACGTGCTGCGGCAAGGACTCGCCGAGTCCGTGGTAGTGCTGGTGGCCATGGGTCCGCGTTGGGCCGGTATCAATGATGATGGCACGCGACGCATCGACGACCCCAATGACTTTGTTCACCTCGAAGTGGCGACCGCGCTGGCCGATTCGCGGGCCCGGGTCATCCCAGTGCTCTGCGAAGGCGCCAAGATGCCAACGGACTCGTGGTTGCCGGCACCGCTCCGCGCACTCACCCGACGCCAGGCGTTTGAAGTGAGTGACATGCGTTGGCGTCACGACGTGGATGCCCTGTTCGACGCCGTCAAGCACTCGGTTCCGGTTGCGGGGCGTTTCAAACGGGCGGCGCTGCGCGCGGCCGGCGCGCTCGGTCTGGTGGCGCTGCTGGCAGCAGGTGCCGTGTGGACCGTGCGGACACTCGCCGAACGATTCGCCGACGACGCGAAGACCCCGGGCAATCGAACCGCAGGGGTGCTGCCCCGTGATGGTTCGTCGGGCAATCAGGCGACGCGTGATCGGTCTCGACGCGGCGACACGCCGATGCCTTCGGCACCACCACCTCGCGTCGTCCCTCCCAACGTGATCAGCTCGGTTGCTGGAGAGCTTGCCCGCGCGCGCCGTGAGTGGGTGACCGACGCGGTGGTGACGTCCATTGACCTCAACTGCTCCTCCGGACGCGACGGCGCATGTCCCTTGCGAATTCGCCTGTACTCAGCAAGCCGCGTCGCCAGCCTCGATGCGTCGCGCGAGGCACCCGACTCGGCGTGGACCTATCGGCAGAATGGCGGATCGAGCCGAACGCCGGCGTTGTCACTGGAGATTGTCGAGCTGGACCGGATTCTGGCGGCCATGCGCGCCGAGGGGATCACCAGTGATCTCGATCGGGCCCGACTCGAACAGGTCCAATTGCAAAATGGCACAACCGCGCCGCGGTGGACCATCTGGCCGCGCGATCGACAGCAGGCGGGTCGGGAGGGACGATTGTGCTACGAGCCGCAGAGCGGGACACGCGTAGACTGTCGCACCGGCCAATGAACGCGCGCCGGCGACGTCGGCATCGGCTGCAGGACGCGCTGCCGCGAGTTACTCGCGCATCCAGTGACAGGTATACCCGCCAGGATTCTTCTGCAGATAGTCCTGATGGTACTCTTCGCCGCGATACCACGTCGACGCTTCCGCGATTTCCGTGGTAATCGGGCGCGGCCACTTTCCCGATGCGTCCACGCGCGCCTTCACGCGCTCCGCGGTGGCCTGCTGCTCCGGTGACGCATAAAAGATGGCCGAACGATACTGCGTTCCCGTATCGTTGCCCTGACGATTCTTCGTGGTGGGATCGTGCAGCTTGAAGAACCAGTCTTCCAGCAACGACTCATACGACAGCACCGACGGATCGAACGTGATGCGCACCGCTTCCGCATGACCGGACTTGCTGTCGTGCGTGTCGTGGTACGTGGGATTGGGTAACCAGCCACCCGTGTATCCGACTTCCGTTGCCACCACGCCGGGCACCGCCCGCAGAATCTCCTCGACACCCCAGAAACAGCCGCCGGCCAGCAGCGCCACCTCCGTGGCCGGCGTCCCGGCATCAGGAGACGTCATCACTTGGCGTTCTCACTGAAGATCGCCTTGAACTCCCCATATCCGGCCGGCTCCAGCTCGGCCACCGGAATGAAGCGTAGCGATGCGGAGTTGATGCAGTAGCGCAGTCCGCCTTCCGCGCGCGGGCCGTCCGGAAACACGTGACCCAGATGCGAATCGCCGTGGCGCGAGCGGACTTCCACCCGCCGCATGCCATGCGATACGTCCACTTTCTCCTCGACGTTCGGTGCCACCGGCCGCGTGAAGCTGGGCCACCCGCTGCCGGAATCGAACTTGTCGGTTGAGGCGAAGAGCGGCTCGCCGGTCACCACGTCCACGTACAATCCAGCCGCATGGTTGTCCCAATAGGCGTTTCGAAAAGGCGGTTCGGTGCCGCACTGCTGGGTTACGGCGTATTGCTCGGGCGTCAGGGTACGCGCGAGTTCGTCAGGCGAAGGCTTGGTGTAGTCGGACATGGCAGTCGAGTGGTCCAGGTGACGGTCGTGATCTTCACCGCTAATCAGTAATCCCCTTATACCCGTGTGGGTTCCATCCCTGCATCTTACTCCCCATGACCTCCATCGCATTCCTCGGAACAGGCCTGCTGGGCTCGGCCTTCATTGAAGCCGCTTCGGCGCGCGGCGACTCCATCACGGTCTGGAACCGAACCGCCAGCAAGGCGCAGGCACTGACACGCTTTGGGGTGTCGGTCGCCGATTCCCCGGCCAACGCGGTTGCTGGTGCGAATCGCGTGCACTTGGTCCTGAAGGATGATGCCGTCGTCGAAGCGGTGATTGCGGCGCTCCGGCCTGGGCTGTCGTCCGACGCCATCATCGTTGACCACACCACCACACAACCGGTGCTCACGGCCGAGCGCGCGCGGCGACTGAATGCGGCCGGTGTGCATTACCTGCACTGCCCCGTGTTCATCGGCCCGGCGGCGGCGCGAAAGGGTGAAGGGTCCATTCTCGCTGCGGGTCCCGCCGAACTGTTCGAGGCCGTGAAGCCGGCATTGGAACGCATGGCCACCAAGGTGCACTACTTCGGTGAGCGCCCCGACCTGGCCGCCGCGTACAAGCTGTTTGGCAACGCGTTCATCATTGGGGTCAGCGCGTTGGTGGCCGATGTCTTCTCCATCGCGGCCAGCGCGGACGTGCCGCCACTGGACTCACTGAACGTGCTGGACTTCGTCAATCCGTTCACCACCATCGCCGGACGCGGACGCAACATGGCGGCGGGCAACTATGCGGCCAGCTTCGAGCTGGCCATGGCCCGCAAGGATGTGCGCTTGATGATGGAAACGGCCGGGGCATTGCCACTCGCCACACTCCCCGGCATTGCGGCGCGTATGGACAGTCTCATTGCCGACGGTCATGGCAGCGACGACCTGTCGGTGTTGGGCAAGGCGGCGATCGGAAAATGATGGTGTCATCCACAGTGCGCGCGCGCCGACCAGTGCGTCGAACTATCGCGACGGCGGTCGGCGGCGTCTCCGTGGCCTTGACCGCGGCGTGTGCATCGGCGCCGGCGACACCGCCGTCCACATCGTCTGCGACGGAGGCCAACCTTGGCCTCGTTGACACGCGCATCGGCACCGGGGCGCGCGCCACCACACGGCAGTGTCTGTATGTGCACTATGTCGGCACGCTGGCCGACGGTCGCCTGTTTGAATCGTCGCGCACACCGCTGCCCAACGGACAAACACCATCGCCAATCGTGTTCGAGTTGGGTACAGGGAGCGTGATGCCGGGTTGGGAGAAAGGACTACCGGCCATGCAGGTGGGCGGTACCCGTCGCCTGTTCGTACCGTATCGCCTGGCGTATGGTGCCAGTGGTCGACCACCAGCCATCCCGCCGCGCACCGATCTCGTGTTCGATATCGAACTCATGGCGGTAGCGGCACCGCTCCCGACGTCCAGCAACGCGCCACGCGCCGAAACCGCCCGCACCTGCCCGGCCTGGACGTCCGTCAATCGCCAGCGTTAATCCGCCGCTTCGTGTGCCCGTTGCTCCCGAATGAAACCGGGCCCCGGGGGGGGGTGCCGCGGCGCGGGGGCGGGGGGGGGCGCCGCCCGCCGGGACCCGCGGGGGGCGGGGGGCCCGGGGCCCCCGGGCGGGCCCGGCCGGCGGGGGCCGGGCGGGGGGGGGGCGGGGACCCCCGGGGGGGGGGGGGCCCGGGGGGGGGCGGGGGGGGGGGGGGGGGGCGGGCCCCCGGGGGGCGGGGGGGGGGCGGGGGGGGCGGGGGGCGGCCCCGCCCCCCCCGGGGGGGGGGGGGGGGGGGGGGGGGGGGCCCGCCCCCCCCCTGAAGAGACGACAACCCTTCGCAAGGCGGGTGTCCGCTGTCGTACTTTTCCTGCCAACTCTTCGCCATGTCAACCTCGCGGTATCGGTCGCGTGAATATGAATACGCCGCTTGAAACCCGCATCGGCGTCGGCATCCTGGTCGTGCGGGACGGGTGCGTGCTACTGGGCGAACGCCTTGGCAGCCACGGGGCGGGAACGTGGGCGCCGCCCGGCGGCCATCTCGAGGACGGAGAGGATATCGCCGCCTGCGCCGCTCGGGAATTGCGCGAGGAAACGGGTCTCCTGTTGGGTGACTGGCACGCGGGTCCGTGGAGTGTCGATGCGTTCCCGGAGATCGGCCGGCGTTATGTGACGCTGTTCCTTGTCGCGGACCGTCTTGATGGCGAGCCACAGCTCTGCGAACCCGACAAGTGCGCGCAATGGCGCTGGTTCCCATGGACCGACCTGCCCTCACCGTTGTTCAGTCCGCTGGCATCGCTGGTCGCTTCGGGACAACGACCGGTGGCTTGACCACGCGGAATGAAAAACGCAATTCCACCTGCTGGCGCACCGGCTCGTTGTTGCGCTTGGCAGGACGGAACTTCATGCGCGGCAACGCATCACGCACCGCCAGCGAGAACAGCGGATTGGTGGACTCCAGCGCGATGTATGTGTCCACATCCGGTCGTCCACTGGTGTCGACCACGAAGGTGGCCAGCACCGACCCCTCAATGCCCTTGGCCATCAGCGTCGGAGGATAGACCGGTCCTTCGCTGTCGGGATCGCGCGCCGCGGCCGAGTCGACTTCGATTTCCGAGAATACCGGCAGCGCCTCGGCCACGTGGGCCTCCGATGGCACCTTGTTGTCGCCGCCTCCGACAACGTCGGCGATGGCCAGTTCCTTCACCGCGGCAGCCGGCGGCGCACCTGCCTTCGGCAACTGATCCGGCACTGGTGTACCGCCCAGCGCGGCATAGCTCAATTGCTCCTGCACCGGGTGTGGTCGCGCTTGAACGAGCGGGGCCAGGAACGTCGGCTTGTCCGAGAGGGGTGCCTCGTTGGGCAGCACCACGCGAGAGTTGCACCACGGCCGCACACGATGGCCACCTGCGCCACGATACTCACGCCGTAGGCCAGGTGATGGGTTGGCGACAGGACGCGCCCTGATTCCAGCAGGGTGACCGGGACACGACGGATGACGGGCGCGAGTGGCATGCGCATAAGTGTGTTGCCAACGCCTCCCTCGAACCGCTTTCGTGCTGAAGCGCGCGAAAGACGGGACGGGTGGAGCGTCCAGACCTCGGGACCGAACGAGCCCGGGATCACTGCAACATCAGGGCGCCCCGATCCACGGGCAAGGGCCGTTCACCACCCGTTTCGCACGGATCACCCCGATGTCCTTCCGTCAGCCACCGGTGGTGCTGCAGCTTCCGGCTTGAACCAGTGTCCTCCCCCCCCGATCAACCGTGCCGTAGTCACATGATTGAGCGTGTCCTTATCGTTGACGACGAGCCACTGGCCCGCGAACGCATTGCCGACCTTGCACGCGCACTTGCGCCGTCTGCGACCTTGAAGGAAGCGGGCAACGGCGATACGGCCGTGGAATTGATTCAGGGCTGGGCGCCGGATGTGGTACTGCTCGACATCCAGATGCCCGCTCGCAGCGGATTTGAAGTGGTGGCAACGATCGGCGCCGAACGGATGCCGCCGACAATCTTCGTCACCGCGCACGATGAATTTGCCATTCGTGCCTTCGAGGTCGCGGCGGTGGACTATCTGCTCAAGCCGTTCGACGATGAGCGCTTTGCGGCCGCCTGGCAGCGTGTGACCACGCGACACAGCACCGGGGAGCTGGTCGCGCAGGCGCGCGTCCTCAGTAGCTTGCTCTCGACCAGTGGGGTGGCAGCCACGCTGCAAGCGCCAGCCGCCGGTCCGACGGCCGCGTGGACCGACCGCCTGGTGGTGAAGCAGGATCAGCGCACCATGGTGGTGATGCTGGCCGACGTGCAGTACATCGAGTCGGATGGCAACTACGTCATCCTGCACGTCGGGCGCGATCGGTATCAGTTGCGCGAGACACTCAGCAGTATCGAGTCGCGACTCGATCCGCATCGCTTCATGCGCATTCATCGTCGCACCATCGTGGAAATTCGCGCCATGAAAGAGTTGCAGCCGTGGTTTGGCGGTGATCAGATCATGATCCTGCGCGACGGCACGAAATTGCGGGTCAGTCGCAACTATCGCGCGGTCGTGGCGCGTCGTCTGGCGGGCGAGGTGTAGCGCCTCGTGAGTCCGGAGCGACGCTTTCGGCTGTTCCTGCTGGGATTCTGGATTGTACCGGCGCTGGTGGGCACACTCGGATTTCAGTTGGTACCATCGCGTCTCAACCCCGGCTTGTCGCTGGGCGCGTTATTGGTCTCGCAGCTGGGCATGTGGGGCATGTGGAGCCTCTGGTCGATGCTCATCTGGACGGTCGGCGATCGGGCGCCGTTCGAACGCCCGCATCTGATGCGCGCCTTCGCCGTTCACGCGCCCCTTGGCCTCGCTGTCGTGGTGGTGCAGATCCTGCTGCAGGCGGAACTGTCCATTGCCTTCGGCCTGACGCAACGTCGCGGACTGGAGAGCACGATCGTCATCGGCGTGCGTTCGTACGGCGACGTCTTCGTCGTGCTGTTCTGCGCCATCGTCGGGGCGCAGATCGCGTTTCGGTGGTATGCCAACTGGCAGGCGCAGCGCGTGGTGGCGGCGCGCATGGGCGAGGATCTCGCGCAGGCGCAACTGCGCGCGCTGCAGGCGCAGCTCAATCCGCATTTCCTGTTCAATGCGTTGAACTCGGTTGTCACGCTGATTGGCCGCGACCCGGCGCTGGCCCAACGGACGGTGGTGCGTCTGGCCGACCTGCTCCGTGCCACCTTGCGATCGGGTGATGCCCAGGAAGTCCCGCTGTCGCAGGAGCTCGAATTGACACGCCGCTATCTCGACATCGAGCAGGTGCGATTCGCCGACCGGCTTTCCGTGCGCTGGGATCTCGCCGATGATATCGAGACGGTCGTGCCGGCATTTGCCCTCCAGCCGCTGGTGGAGAACGCGCTGGTGCACGGGATCGCCCAACGGTCAGGGGCGGGAACGCTGGTTATCAGCGCCGGACGTGATGCGGGCGATGTTGTGCTGCGCGTGTGCGACAACGGACCGGGACCGCACATGCCGACGCGCGCCTCGAACGGGGCGGGCGTGGGCCTTGCCAATCTGCGCGCCCGACTCGAACGGCTTTATGGAGACGCCGCGTCGCTCACCCTGCAGGTGCGCGAAGAGGGCGGTGCCGAAGCCGTGTTGCGGATCCCCTTCCGACCAGTCGCGACCTGACCGGTTCGCGCGGTCGACAACGCCAACGGCACGCAGACGATCAGCGTCGGCTGCAACACGGTGCCGGGACGGCGCTGATGGTCATCGTACTTTTCCCACTGACTGTTCGCCACATACGCGAACCCACCGCGCCAGAGTGTGCCGATCGTCGGTTCATCGGCGAGTGCTGGCTGTCGGTCCAGTTCGTCCACGCGCACGATGTGCGTTTGGGTGCGGTCAAGCACGAAGCGGGCAACGCGTGCCGGCTCAATGCCATTTTGCACCGCAATGACGCCATCGTTGTGCCACACGATGCCGTCGATGCCAAGTGACGTCGAACCGGGTGCATCCAGAATGCGGGTCACGGAATTGGTCGACAGGTCCACGCACAACAATCCGTGGGAGTAGTCGGCCACCACCAGGCGCGCACCGCCCGGCACAACCGCAATCCCCTGGAGCGAGCGAAACAGCGGGTGACGAATCGACTCCAGTGCCGTGGCGCCGACACGCAACCGATAGAGCACCGGGGCATACGAGTCACTGGCGTACACGGTGCCATCGGCGGCGATGGCCAAGTCCCCAAGCAGATGCCGTGACTGATCCACGGCGACATCCCAACGCGCCTCAATCGCCCCGTCGGCGATGCGAACTCGCACAATCGCGGCCAGCGACGAATCGGCGGCCGTGTACTCCTGCATCATCGGAAGCCCCGCCGTCGTGGCATAGAGCGACCGACCGTCGGGGGACACGCGAACGCCGAGGACCGCGCCAATACGCGCGGCACGCGACAGCTGAAGATCGCGCACGCGACCATCCGCGCCGATTTCGTAGATGGTACGGTACCGCACGCTTGCCACGTACAGCGCATCGGTGCGCGGGTTCGCGTCAATGCCCTCGGCGAAGACGGCACTGTCACGCAGCGTTGCCACCACCCGCCCCGCGGCCAGCGGTGCCGTATTGCGTCGTAAGCGATCCACCGCACCGCCAAGGTGCGATTCGCGAGTCAGCCGCTGCACGGCCGAGTCGGCCAGCAATGACGCCCCCCCGTGCAAATCCGCCAGCGCTTCAACGGCCTCACGTACCGCGGCCGTGTCCGACACGCGGGCCGCGATGCGCGCCGCGGCGGTCCAATAGGCCGGTTGCGTCGGCCAGGCGCGTGAGGCGCGCAGCAGCAACGGGAGTGTTTCACCCAGGGTTGCTGCCTGCGCGGCGGCACGGAACGATGCGCGCGCCTGTGACGCCGAGTCGACGATGGCCCGCGCCGACTGCGCCATCGCCGTGCGCGGCGCCGTTGCGCTGCAGCCGGTCGCGACAACCAGGGCGAACGCCACGCCAACATGCCGACGGGCGTTCCTGGCGCGTGCAACGCTCACGGGGTCTTGTCGCCGGGCACCACCGCGCCTGGTCGGGCGGGATTCCGATCGAGCGCTACTTGCGCGGCCTGCTGCAACGCCCGCACGTCGGCCTCCCCCACAGTGGTGCCGGGAATGGTGGCCGGTAGCTGACTTGGTCGAATGCCGATCGTGCGCTCGAGCAGTACCAGGGCGGCGGTATAGGTGCCGCGAATACTCGGATGCAGTCCGTCGCCACTGTACAGTGCGGCCAGGTCGCCGTGCGCGGTCCAGGCGTCGCCCGCTGGCGCGAAGATTCCGTCAATCGCCGACGCGGCATCGCGATACGACTTGAGCACCGACGGAAAATTGCCCAGGACGTCTGCGGTCGGCCACACCATGAACATCACCGGCACCGCGCCGGCGGCCCGGATTGGTGCGGCAAACTGCGTGGCCCACGTTCGCAGGTTCACCTGGCTCGCCGCCAGCGCCGACGATCCTTGCTGCATGACCACGTACTCCCACTTGTGTTGACTCAGCGAACGACGGGCCGTGCCTTCGGCCCAGTGGTCTTCCAGCGCGAAATCGGGAAACGCCACCACGGCGGCCTGCACACTGTCGTTGCCCGCCAGTCGTGCCAGCGCGATGTACATGCCCGGCAGGTTGTTGCTATAGGTGAGGGAATTGCCGATGAACAGCACGCGGGTGCCGCCGGTGGCGATGCCCGGCGCGGCGGGGGACTGGCCGTGACATCCGTTGGCCACGGCCAATATTCCTGCCAGTCCGACTACCATCCTGGTGAACGATCGGCGATTTGTGCGCATACTGCAGAATAGGTCCACACGACTCGGCACGCGCTCACGAACGGACGGGACGTGCGCACCGGCGGCCCTGCCGTGAGCCGTCGGTGGTCAACGGTGCCTGGGGGTGTTCCAACGCGGGGACATCCCATAGCGTTGCTTCTTCGACGATTGTCGTCCTTTCACCCAAGATCCTCCCCATGCGAATCATCGCTCCACTCCGTTCGCTCGCTGCGTGCGCGCTGCTCGTTGGCGCAGTGGCCGGAACCGCCCAGGCTCAGGCAACCGCACCAATCATCGGGCGATGGGATCTCACCGTCCAAGGGACGGCGGGCGCCTACCCGTCATGGGTTGAAGTCAGCCTGTCGGGGGTTCGAACGCTGGTGGGCCGTTTCGTGGGTGGGGGCGGCAGCGCCAGACCCATCGCCCGGGTGGAATTCGCCAACGGCACGATGCGATTCGCCATTCCCCCGCAGTGGGATCGCGAGGAAACGGACCTCAAGTTCGAAGCCGTATTGGAATCTGACGCGCTCACCGGAACCATCACCAACCCGAACGGCGAGAAGCAGCCGTTCACCGGCAAGCGCGCGCCACTGTTGCGTCGGTCAGCGCCAGTCGTGTGGGGTGCACCCGTCCCGCTGTTCAACGGCAAGGACCTCGCCGGTTGGAAGCCCAGTGAAGGCACCAACCAGTGGAAGGCCGTCGACGGCGTGTTGCAGAACGCGAGAGGCGGTTCGAATCTCATCACGACCGCCACGTACAACGACTTCAAGCTGCACGTCGAGTTCAAGTACCCGAAAGGCGGCAACAGCGGCATCTATTTGCGCGGTCGCTATGAAGTGCAGGTGGAAGATGTGGGCAATCTTGAGCCGCTTCCGGTGCACCTTGGCGGCATCTATGGATTCCTCGTTCCCAACGAGAACGTCGCCAGGGGCCCCGACGTGTGGCAGACCTTTGATATCACGCTGATTGGACGGCGCGTCACCGTGGTACTCAACGGCAAGACCATCATTGGCGACCAGACCATCCCCGGCATCACCGGCGGCGCACTGGATAGCGATGAGAGCGCTCCGGGTCCGATCTATCTGCAGGGCGACCATGGTCCCGTGGCGTATCGCAACATGATCATCACGCCGGCCAAGTCAGGGGCCCGGTAGCGCATGGACGAAGTCGCCCTGTCTTTTGATCGTGCGGTTGCCCTCGCCACCCGTCTCGACAACGAAATCGGTCGCGTCATCATCGGACAGCGACAAGTCCGCAAGGAAGTGCTCATCTGTCTGTTGGCGGGTGGACACTGTCTGCTGCGCGGCGTCCCCGGCCTGGCCAAGACACTGCTCATCAAGACCCTGGCCGATGCGGTGCAGCTCAAGTTCAACCGCATTCAGTTCACGCCTGATCTCATGCCGTCCGACATCCTCGGCACGGAAGTCATCGAAGAGGACGTGGCCACCGGCAAGCGACACGTGCGCTTCATCGCCGGTCCGGTGTTCGCCAATATCATTCTCGCCGACGAAATCAATCGCACGCCGCCGCGCACCCAGTCGGCGTTGCTCGAAGCCATGCAGGAGTATCAGGTGACCGTGGGCGGTGTGCGCTATCCGTTGGAGCGACCGTTGTTCGTGTTGGCCACGGAGAATCCCATCGAGCAGGAGGGCACGCATCCGCTGCCCGAAGCACAGCTCGATCGCTTCATGTTCAATGTCGTGATCGACTATCCCGATGCCGACGATGAACGCCGCATACTGTCCGACACCACCACCGGCGCCGATCGCACCGTGTCGCAGGTGGCCACAGGTGCCGAGCTCGAGGCGGCACGTCGCCTGGTGCGCGATCTCCCGGCCGCGGCCAATGTCGTGGACTACGCGCTGCGACTCATTCGCGCCACGCGCCCTGATGATGCAAGCTGTCCGGCCGAGGTGCGGCAGTGGGTGCGCTGGGGCGTGGGGCCGCGTGCGGGGCAGGCACTGATACTGGGCGCCAAGGCGGCCGCATTGCTCGATGGACGCACCGTCCCCTCGCTGGACGACGTGACCCGCGTCGCGTTGCCGGTGTTGCGTCACCGATTGCTCGTGAACTTTCGCGCTGAAGCCGACGGCGTGTCGGCCGACCGGGTGATCGGGTTCCTGCTCGCCGCAGTCCGTCCGTAGGTGACCGTGCGGTCACACGCATGACGGTGCTCTCACCGGCCGTAGTCGCGGCCATTGACGATCTCGAACTCGCCGCGCGTGTCGTGGTGGAGGGGCTGCGCGTGGGTGGACATCGCAGTCCGTTTCACGGGTATGGTGCCGACTTTCAGCAGCACCGGCCCTATCGCGCCGGCGACGATCTCAAGTATCTCGACTGGAAGGTGTACGCGCGCAGCAACCGGCTGTACACGCGCCAGTTCCGCGAGACCACCAACGTGTCGGTGATGGTGGTGCTCGATACCAGCGCTTCAATGGCGTTTCCGGAATCGGGGCTCTCGAAGTTTCGGTATGCATCCATCATGGCGGCGGCGCTCGCCTATCTGGCGTCCGAACAAGGCAACGCGGTCGGTCTCATGACCATGACCGAGGGCGCACTGACGTACCTGCCGGCGCGCAGCGGTCGTGTTCACCTGCGCTCACTCATTGCGAAGATCGACGGATTGTCCCCGGTTGGGGCGTGGCAGCCGGCAACGGTGATCGGTCGCGCAGCGGAATTGTTGCAGCGCCGCGGACTCCTGATGGTTCTGTCGGATTTCTATGACGAGGAGTCGGAGACGCAGCGGGAATTGCGTCACGTCGTTCGGCACGGTCATGATGTGGCCATGTTGCAGGTGGTTGCGCCGGAGGAACGAGAGCTGCGGTTCACCACGCAAGTGGAACTGCGCGACCTGGAGTCAGGAGCCCGCCGACTCGTTGAACCGGCGACCGCGGCACCCGCCTATCGGGACGCGATGACAAAGTTTCTTGAACGCTGCCGCGCGTTCGCGCAACATGAAGGCATCGACTACGGCCTGCTGGACACCAGCGACGCGCCCGAACGCGCGTTGCGCGACTATCTGGTGCGGCGTTCGGCGCGACAATCGTCGCCAAGCCTGCCCAGTGCGCAGCATGCGACGCAGCGCTGAGCGTATCGCCTCGTTCATACGGCGGAGCCGCTAGTGCGCTGGCAGAATCCGTGGGCCTGGATCGGATTGCTGTCCGTGGCCTTGCCGATCCTCGTGCATCTGTTCAGTCGCCGCCCGGCGCGTGTCGAGGCATTCCCGTCCCTGCGTTTCCTTGACGTCTCGCGACTGTTGCCCACGCGGCGCACTCGCCTCACCGACCATCTGTTGCTGCTCGTGCGCATGGCGGTGGTGGCCGTGGCCGTCGCCGCGCTGGCGCAGCCGCTTTGGCGTTCCGGCACTTCCCTGGCGTCGACGTCCTTGGCACGCGCGATGGTCATCGATACGGCGTCATGGCGCGGCGATCGCGTCGTGCGCTCGACGCTCGAGCAACAGCTTGCTGGTCTGGAAGACGACCGCGCGACCACGGTGCGCATCGAATCGGCAGCACCGCGCGAGGCCCTCGCGGGGGCGGTGGCGTGGCTGGAGATGCAGCGCGGGCGCGCGGAGCTGATCATCGTCTCCGATTTTCCTTCCGGCGCGCTCGACTCGCTCGATCTCCTTTCAATTCCGTCGGACATCACAGTGCGATTGGTGCGCGCGCCCGTGCCGGACACCCTCGCGCGTGCGGCAGCGGCGTCCGATGCGGTCGTTCCCCTCGTTCGGTGGGCGCACACCCTCACTCCGGCCCGCGCCAACATCGTGCGCAACGCGGTACGCGCGCTCGGCGGCACGGCGCTGACAGACGCATCGTCAGCCGACGTGGCCGCGCGGGTGATTGTCATTGCGTCCCCAGGGGCGGACAGTGGGCACGCATGGTCGGCATCCGCTCGACCGCTCTCGGCACCGTGGATGGGAGATGTCGTGTACGCGCTGCATCGGGACACGACGCTGGTCAGCGCGGCGGCCGACCTTGCCGTACCGGATAGCGCGTTGCGGGGCCCGGAGGTGGTCGTGGTGCGGGCCGCCAATCAGGCGCCCGTCGTGACGGCCGCGTCCATTGACGGCGCGAATGGCAACGCACGCCTGTTGCTCACCTCGCGCGCGCCGGCCGAAGCACTGGTGACTGCCGCGCTGTTGTTGTCGGCATCGAGGACATCGGCCGTCATTGCGGGGGGAGATACCCGCGATGCAGCGCCAACGGATGAACGCCTCCGGCAGTGGGAGCGTCTTCCGGCGGCCGCCGCTCGCGTCTCCTCCGCGGTGCCTTCTGGCAGTGCTGACAGCGGACCTTCCGATGCGCGGTTTCTGTGGCTCGGCGTCCTCCTGCTGTTGGGCATCGAGACATGGATACGTCGACGCGCGCCGCTGATACCAGTCCCGTCGACCACCGCGGCAGTTACTGATGCCTGACGCGTCGGTCCTGCGCACCTTCTTTGGCCACGCGTCACGGCGAATCGGCGTGCTCGCCGCCCTTGGCGGCGCGGCCGTGGGAGTGGCATTGGCGGCGCTCTGGCAGGCACGCGGATACCTGACCGGGCGCGGAACACCCGACAGCACCATGGTGACGGTGGTCGCGCTGGCCGTGGGCGCGACCGTCGGGGCCGCCTTCGCATGGTGGCGATCATCACGGCGCAGGGCGCGGGTGGCCCACGAAATCGAGCAGCGTGCGCCTGGCGCACGCAACCTGCTTATCACCGCGCACGAACTGCTGTCACCGTCCGGTGAGCGTCACGTCGAGGTGACCAGCGCGGTCGCCTCGCTGGTGCAACAACGCGCTGAACAGTTTTCGGCTGACATCGACGTGCGCGCGCTCTTTCCTGCGGCGCGCCGTATCACGTGGCTCGCTGGCAGCGTGCTGCTGTGGGCCGGCAGTGTGGCGCTCAGCCGGCGGACCAACTCCGATCGCCCGTTGCCTTCGCCCGCTGCGATCATCGCTGCGGTAACGGGTCGGATCGATATCCAGCGAGTGGAGGTGCGCATCGCACCGCCGGACTATGCGGGGCAGACCGTGACCACGGCGCGTGACCCGGTGCGCATCGACGCGCTGGCCGGCAGCGTGGTGACGGTCACCATCGCGGCCAACGCCGACACGATCGTGGCCGTCACCCGACAGGGCACGCAGGCACTCGTCCGCAATGCGGGCGGTTCGTTTGGCATGACATTCTCCGCGACGCTGGATGGATTCGTGGCTCTCGAACCGCGCACCACGGACGGACGCGTCGGACCGCGCCGATTGATCGGAGTGACCGTGCGGACCGACGAGGCACCGCGGGTTCGAATTGTGGCACCAGCGCGCGACATGATCATCCCCGATGCCCGGCGCACACTCGATGTGCGCCTTGAAGCCGATGACGATCTCGCCGTTGGCACGTTGCGACTGCGGTACACGAAGGTGTCGGGTTCCGGCGAACGATATTCGTTCTCGGAGGGTGAAGTACCCGTCGCGATTGGGCGGACGAAGGCGACCCAATGGTCGGCGCGCGCGGCGCTGGCGCTCGAGCCACTGCTGCAGGAACCGGGCGATCTGGTAGTGTATCGCGCGGTCGCGACCGACAGACGTCCGGGATCGCCGGCGGTCGAATCCGATGCGTACATCGCCGAACTCGCTGCGCCCGGCGGAATCGCCGCCTTGGGGTTCTCGCTCGATCCGGATGAAGATCGCTACGCGCTGAGCCAGCAGATGGTCATCCTCAAGACGGAAAGGCTGATCGCCAAGCGGGCGACGGTGCCTGCCGCTGCGCTGGCCGACGAGGCCGCGCAAATCGCCAGTGAACAGCGGCGCGTGCGCGCCGAGTTCGTGTTCATGATGGGCGGTGAATTTGCCCAGGAGGTCACAGGTGACGCGGCGATGGACGAACTGGACGAAACGCATGAGGCCGAAAGCGAAAGTGATCTGGCGGCCGGGCGCATGGTCAATCGCGGACGCACCGCACTGTTGGCTGCTGTTCGCGCAATGAGTCGCGCTGCGGTGGCGCTCAATACGGCCGATCTGGCACCGGCGCTGGTCAGCGAAAGGCGCGCACTGTCGCAGCTGCAGGAGGCCTTTGCCCGGTCGCGTTTCCTCATGCGGGCGTTGTCCCAGCGTGAACAGCTCGATCCCACGCGACGCCTCACTGGGCGACTCGACAGCATCGCGCGCAGCAGCATGTCCGTACCCGATGGCGAGCGCGATGCACGGCGCGCGGCGTGGCGTGGCGTTTTGAGCGAGGTGATCGCACTGGGCGACCAAGCCACACCCGACGCTGGACGATTCACTGCACTCGCCGAACGCGTGCTGCAGATCGACGCCTCATCGGCGGCGGCACAGCGCATTGCCACGCAGCTCGCGGCTGCGGGCGCGGCGTTCAGTGCGTCGTCAGCCTCGCCGCGTGTGCGGGCACTCCTCGATTCCGCCGCGACCGCGATCACGACCATCCAGCGTGTTGATTTGCGGCCCGCCGCGCCCGCGCCACTTCCCTCAGAACAGCGTCGACTCCAGTCGCTGATTGAGTCGGCACGACGCGATACGGGCCGCGCCGCCACGCGTGGCGGGCGACCGTAACGTGCCGCGTCCTTCTTGGCTCGAGTGGTTGCTGCGTGCGGTGGCGCTGCTCATCGCCGTCGCCGCAGTGGTCGATCCGGCCGTCACCACCTCGCGCCGCACGCGGCCGATACTATCGCTGGTGGCGGCGGACACCACGGCCGACCGCGCGCTCATTGCACGCACTCGGCAGTTGCTGGAGCGAGACTACACCGTGGTCCCGGCGCCGCTCCCTTCCGCCATAGGCACGGTCCTGGTGGGGGCACGGCTTCCTGCCAGTTCGAACGCGATGGCATCGCCCGTGGTGGTGGTGGCACCGGGATCGGGCAGGCCCTCAGTGGTGATCCGTCGCATCACCGCTCCGACGCAAGCCATGCTGGAATCGCGTGTGGACGTACTCATCACGTTGGCGACGCACAGCCGCGACGCGACGCCGGGCACCATTCATGTCGAGCTCACCACGCGCGCTGGCGTCGTCATCGCGAGGCAACGCATCCCGACCGCTCGTGACACGGTGCTCACCATACCACTCGCCTTCGTCCCGTCGGCAGTGGGTCCGGCCGTGGTGCAGGCGCGAGCGTTCGTATCCGAACAATCGGACACGGTGCGCAGTGATGTGCTGGTGGATGTGCATGAGCAGCGGTGGTCGGTGCTCTTCTTCGATCGACGCCCGTCGTGGATGTCCACATTCGTTCGACGCGCGCTGGAGCGTGATCCGCGGTTTGCCGTTACCAGCCGCATCATCACGTCAACCAATGTCAGTCGACAAACCGGTCGACCACCCGCAGGGCTCGACGCCATTGCCAGCACCGGCGCGTTCGACGCGGTTGTCATCGGCGCCCCGGATGCGCTCCTCGCGCGCGATGTCGATGGCCTTGCCACACTGCTGCGCGCGCGCGGTGCCAGCGTCCTGATGCTGGCCGATCACGCGGTGAATGGTCCGGCCGATGCGCTCCAGGATTTCGGCGGGTGGAACACCGTATCCCGCCGTGTGCCTGCTGAACTCACCGCATCCGCGTCCAACGATTTCGGGCGTGAACCGGTGAGGCTCAAGGGCATGTCGGTCGGCGTGCCGCGGCGACTCGGCGTCAATGCCGTGCCCCTTGTCGTGCTGCGCTCGGCAAGCACCGATGCGAAGGATGTGCAGACAGTGGTGTGGCGGGTCCCCGTGGGTCTCGGGCAGCTGGTTATCAGCGGCGCGTTCGACGCCTGGCGCTATCGCGACACGACCCAATCCACCTTCGATGCCACGTGGCGCGACATCATCGACGAAGCGGCGAGTCAGCGACTGGTGCCGCTGGACGTCCGTCTGTCATCCCGCCTCGTCACGCCGCGCGCGACTGTGGTAATGACCATTGTGCCGCGAGACTCGGCGAACGGTGCGCCTATCCGCGCATCTCTCGCGTCCGAGACCTCCGAATTGACGGTCCACGCGATTGATGGCGGCTCGCCGCACACCGCCTCATTTCGGGCGCCCGCGGTACCCGGTCTCTACGAGGTGCTGGTGCATCAGGGCGCCGACACGGTGCGGACGCCACTGGTTATAGCGCCCAGTGTGGCCGCGGACGCCAACAACGATCCCGAACTGTTGGCTGCGTGGGCGTCCTCGCGCGGCGGACCCGTCGTGTCGGCCGACAGCCTCCAGTCGCTGCAGGCCGCCCTCGACGGGGTGCTGCGCCCCGTCCCGCGCATGACGGAATGGCACCCCATGCGATCGCCCTGGTGGATTGTGCCCTTCGCGTTCGCGCTGGCCGCCGAGTGGTGGATTCGACGCCGACGGGGGTTGGCGTAGGTCGCTAATTGGCAGCCCCTCTTCCGCCCGCCGTCAGCGAAGCGCTACGATGGAACGTAAGGTGTCTACCCGTCCCGCACGCCGCGTCTTCCGTCTCCCGTCTCCCGTCTCCCGCCGCATGTACACACGCGAACAGGTCAAAGCCATCACCGACAAGGTGATCGACATGGCGAAAGCCGACACCGTCGAGGTCCAGTTCACCGGCGGTGAACGATCCGGCACCCGATGGGCCAACTCGTCCATCACCACCAATCTGGTGCAGTTCGACCGCAACGTGACCACCACGGTGCGCATCGGCCAGAAAGTCGGCAATGCCAGCACGCGCGACACCAGTGACGCCGGCCTCAAGGCCATGGTCGATGAAGCCATGGCCGAGGCGCAGAAGGCCACCGATTCGTCAATGCTGCCGGCATTGCTGGGCTTGCAGGAGTACATCCCGGTCGATTCCGCGCTGCCCAACATGGTGGCCGTGGGACCCGCTGAACGCGCGCGGTTGGTGAAGGAGAGCCTCGATGTCGCCGCATCAAAGGGTGTGGTGGGTGCCGGCTACATCCCCAAGAACGACATTGCCAACTGCAGCGCGAACTCCAAGGGTCTCTTCGCCTACTATCGCTCGGCCGATCTGGGCTTTGTGCTCACCTGTCGCATGGCCGACGGCAGCGGTTCGGGCTTCGCCGCCATCAGTGGCGTGAAGGACTTCAGCATGATCGACGCGAAGGCTCTCACGGAGTCGGCCGCCAACAAGGCGCTGCGCAGTCGCAAGGCCAAGGCCCTCGAGCCGGGACGCTACACGGTCATCCTTGAGTCGCGTGCGAGTGCCCGGTTCTTGTCGCTGATGACCAATATCTTCGGCGGTGGCGGCGGGTTTGGTGGTGGTCGTGGCGGTGGCGGTGGCCCACCGGGTGGTGGCGCGGGTGGACCGCCGGGCGGTCTCCCTCCCGATGCAGCAGCGGCAATCGCCGCTGGCGGCGGTGGCGGTGGCGGTGGGTTTGGTGGACTCGGCGGCGCCGGCAATTTCATGCAGGGCAAGAAGCCCGGTGACAAGATCTTCAGCGACATGTTCACGCTCAAGAGCGACATCGGCAATCAGATTCTGCGTCAGTCCACCATTGGCCCCGACAACAAACCGGCCGCTCCGGTCACGTGGGTGGAGAACGGCGTGCTGCGTACACTCGGCGCGGGCGCTGGTGCAACCACCAATCAGAGTCTCGTGCAGGTAGGTACCGATCTCACCGTCGACGAGATGGTGAAGCAGACAAAGCGTGGGCTGCTGGTCACCTCGTTCTGGTACATCCGCGGTGTGCCGTCGCAGGGACAACCACTGCTCAATACCGGCATGACGCGCGACGGTCTCTTTCTCATTGAGAACGGCGAGATCGTTGGCCCGGCGCAGAATTTCCGCTGGAACATGTCACCACTGGTTGCCTACAACAATCTCACGCTCGTAGGCAAGCCGGTGCCGATGTTGTTGGGCGAATCATTCGACAGCGGCAACGCCGCGCTCGTGCCGCCGGTGCGGATCGAGGAGTTCTATATGACGTCGGTCTCCCCCGCCGTCTAAACGACAGGATATATCATGAGCTCTTCTCGTCGCGATTTCATCAAGAAGTTTGGCGCCGGTGCCGCGCTGTCGTTGTATTCGCGTGATCTGCTTGGACAGATCATCGCCGACTCGCCGAAAGGCCGGGTCATGGAAACGAAGTTCAAAGGTCTCGCCGACATCGTGCTGGGTGAGGCGAAATTGGCCGGCTGCACCTACGCCGACGTGCGCTTCACCATGAATTCGTCACTGCCCGGCGGCACTGCCAGCTTCCGCACCGCCGGCGCAGGTGCTGGCGGTGGTGGTGGGTTTGGCGGCGGAGGCGGCGGTGGCGGTGGACGCGGTGGTGGTGGCGGCGGCGGACGTGGCGGTGCGCGCGGTGTCGGCGTTCCTACCGATGCCGATCGTCAGGCCGGCGGCTTTGGCGTGCGCGTGGTGCACAGTGGTGTGTGGGGATTTGCATCCAGCCCCATTGTCACCGAAGACGAACTTCGTCGCGTGACCCGCGTGGCCACCGAAGTGGCAAAAGCCAGTGCCATCGCCAAGAAAGCCGATCTCAAGTTGGCGCCGGTGCAAGCGTACCAGCAGAATTACATCACGCCGATGATCAAGCATCCTTCGTCGGTTTCGGCCACTGACAAGCAGGCGTGGGCGCAGGCCATCGTCGACAAGGCCAGCAAGATTGTCGGCGTCACGGCGGTGAACGTGACGGCCAGTCATGGGTACGAGTGGCGCTACTATGCCAGCAGCGAGGGCTCTTACATCGAGCAGGAGTTGTACACCACGTCACCCACCATGTCTGTCACGGCCAAGGTGGGCGACAAAACCAGCACGCGAAACTATCCGGGTGTTGCCGGCACCGGTGGATGGGAATTCGCCGAGAACTGTGATTTCCTCGATCAGGCCGAGCAAGTGGCTACTGATGCGGTGGAGATGTGCACGGCAAAACCACTGGGGTCGAGCGGGCTGAAGGATCTCATTCTGTCGCCGTCGCACGCGATGCTCACCATTCACGAGATCGTGGCGCACGCCACTGAGCTTGATCGCATTGTGGGCTACGAAGCCAACTACGCCGGCACAAGCTTCGTGAAGATTTCCGATGTGGGCAAACTCAAGTACGGCTCCAAGCACTTCAACGTCACTGCCGACAAAACCAGCACCGGATTGGGCACGGTGGGCTTTGACGACGACGGCGTGAAGACGCAGAAGTGGCCGCTCATTCGCGATGGTGTGCTGGTGGGTCTCACCACCAATCGCGAAACGGCACACCTCATGGGCGAGAAGGAAAGCCGCGGCTGCACGTTCGGCAGCACCTGGCGCGACTATCCGTTCCTGCGCATGCCCAACGTGCATGTGGAACCGGGACCGGCCAACTCACCTACGCGTCAACAGCTCATTGAAGACGTGAAGGATGGCGTGATGATCGACGGCCGCGGCAGCTACTCCATCGACCAGCAGCGCTACAACGGCCAGTTCGGCGGCCACATCTTCTGGGAAATCAAGAACGGCAAGATCACGCGTCAGGTCACCGACGTGACGTACAACGCCATCACCACCGATTTCTGGAACAACCTCGACGGCATCACCGGGCCAAAGGAGTGGCAGATGCACGGCACAGGTGGTGACGCGAAGGGTCAGCCCACGCAGACGAACAGCATTTCGCACGGCTCGCCGTGGCTGTGCATCAGGAAGATTCAGGTAGGGGCGGCGTTTGATTAGGTAGATCCAGGTGGGGGCGGCGTTCGATCAGTAAGACGGGAGACAGGAGAAGGAGAGACGGGAGACATCCGGGGCCGGCTTGATGCAGCCAGCTGGATGTCTCCCGTCTTCCGTCTCCCGTCTCCCCTCACGTCATCGCGTACACCGCCACATTCACCCCGAACTTCGTATTGTCCTTCGTCCGAAACCGCTTATTTCGCCAGTCATAGTCCCACTCGCAGCCGTAGTCCTTGTTGGAATACAGCACACCTATGCGCCCGCGCCGCTCCACACCGCGCAGATAGTCATGCACAATGTTGTCGCCCCACCCGTTCAACTCGTGCGTGGTGCGTGGCGGTCCTTCCGGAAAGTCAAAGAAGCTCGAGTACAACGCGTGCTGTCTGGGCAACTTGGGCATCGCGTTCGGGCCGAACGCTTTCGTCATCTCCGATTCAAACGTCTTCGCGTACAGTCCGTTCACGTCGTGATTGCAGTCGTCGGAAAACAAGAGTCCGCCGTTTTCCACGTAGCGCACCAGCCCTTGCCGCTCCTTCTCGCTGAACCGCACCAGCTGTGGCCCGTCATGAACAAGAACGGGAACGCGGAAAGCTCGGCCGAGTCGGCAGTGATCACAATCTCCTGTTGGTTCACCGGGATCTGCGTGTACTGCAGCACCGCGTCCAGCAGATTCGCGCACACCTTGGGGTTGTAGTCCCAGTCGCCCGAGTTGTAGCGCAGCCGCGCAAAGACAAACTCGTAGAAACGTCCACGTGTGCTTTCGGCAACCGCCGCCTGCGTGGGGAGGCTGGTGCCTAGCGCCAGTGCGCCGGAGACCGCGGCCAGTCGGGCCAGAAAGCCGCGTCGGGAGACACGGGGCGAGTCGCTATCGGGGCTCATCGGGTCAAGCGCCACGAGGATAGGCAGAATGGAGTCGTGAGGAGTTCGACCGGGAACAGGCAAATTTGTGGTACACGTGCCAGAATAAATCTACATGCGCCTCCTCACCTGGCTGTTCTTCGCGACCCTGTCGCTTATCCTGATGCTCCAGTTGCGCGGCTTCGACGAAACCCTGCGCACGGTGGACACCCCCGGCGGGATCGTCGGCTACGAACTGGCTTGGTCTGCCACGCAAGCCAGCACCTACCTCGACGCCTGGCGCTTGGCCGACGCACTCGAAATCGCCAAGGTCAGTCTGGGAATCGACTTTGCATTTCTGCTGGCCTATCCCCTCATGTTCGCCACCGGCGTGGCACTGCTCCTTCGCGTGCCGCCTGCCGTCACCTTTGATCGCGTGGGCGCAGTCCTCCGTCGTGCCGTGTTGCTCTGTATTCCGCTCGACGCCACTGAGAACCTCGCGCTCTGGCGCATGATTGACCATGGCGCGAGCGATACCTTGGCTCATCTCGCCGCAGCCTGTGCTTCCGTGAAGTTCCTGTTGGTGATTGTCACGGCGCTCTGGTGCCTCGCGGCAGTCTTTCGCAGGTTCATACTACGACGGCCGACGCACGCGGCTTGACCGCGCCATTCCACTGACTTCCCACGCCCGACCACATCCATGGCCACCGGACCCAGTATCGGCGGAATTGCGCTTCGCGCAGTCTCGGCACTCATCCTCGTATTCGCGACCTACAACCCCGAAGGGAAGTCGTTCTACCATTGGGCCATCGCGCCACTCCTGGGCGGCACGCCGGGCACCGGTCCCGCCTCGGTCAAGTTCCTGGCCGGCATCGCGTTGGTGGCCGGCTGGGTAGTGTTCTCACCGCCACCCGTCGCTCCATCGGTATCGCCGGATCGGCCCTCGTCCTGGCCATCTCCGGCGGCATCGTCTGGATGCTGCTCGACTTTGGCGTGGTCAGCGCCAGTTCCGCCCGTGGCATCACCTACGTCGTCCTCATCTGCACGGCGCTGTTGCTGGCCGTCGGCATGAGCTGGTCACACTTGTCCCGCAAACTCAGCGGACAGGTGGACATGGACCAAACCGACTAGCAATTCCCTCGTCGCGCCGAGCGACGTAACGTTCGATGGTGGCACCGCCCGTCCGTCTCCATGTCCGTCCCCCGCTCTCCACGCCCGCGCAGCGCCGGGCGTTGCGCGATCTCGTGCGCGCCGATTGCGCCAATGCGCCGGGCGTCTATCGCATGCTGGGGCCCACTGGCTTGGTATTGTATGTCGGCCAGTCGCGCCGGCTGCGCACGCGCCTGCTCTCGTACTTCCGCGCCACAAAGCGTCGGGACAAGGCCGCTCGTATTCTGCGCCACGCGTTCGCTATCGAGTGGGAATACACCAACTGCGAATTCAGCGCGTTGCTTCGCGAGCTGCGGCTCATCAAGCAGCATCGTCCGCAGTTCAATAGCATGATGGTGACCGACGACTGGCCACGGGCGTATATCGCGCTCACCGGCGGCGCGGTTCCGGGTGTAACGGTCGTCCCACGCTCCGACGACCCGTCCGCCATCGCGATGTTCGGGCCATTTCGCAAAGTCTCCATGCTGCGCGAAGCGGTGCGTGCCTTGGCCGACGCCACGGGGCTCCGCGATTGCGCGCTGGAAGAAGCCGCGCCAACAGCCAAAACGTCGACACTCTGGTTTGACAGCGAGACCGGCGGCGCTGTGTCGGCGCGGCGACCCACGCGCACCCGGGCGCCCGGCTGCTTGCGTCACGAGCTCGGCACCTGTGCCGGTCCCTGCATCGGCGCTGGTGATGGCGCGGCGTATCGCGCGCAGGCCACGCAGATTCGCGACTTCCTCGAAGGGAAATCCGACGCGCCCGTCGATAATCTGGAACGCGCCATGCAGGCCGCGTCAGCGGCGCTGGAGTTCGAGCGCGCGGCCGTGTTGCGCGACCGCTTGGAACGCGTGCGCTGGTTGCATCAACGCGTACAGCACTTTCACGCGAATATGGACCGACTCATTTCGGTATCACGCCCGTGGCGTGGACGACAGCGAATGGTGTATCTCGTGCGGCGCGGCACGGTACGAGCCGAGGTTCGCGCCCCATCCACGGCCAAGGCGCGCAGTCAACTTGAAACGCTGGCGCGACGAATCTTCGACGGCCCGGATCCTTCCGGCGCCGACATCCCGTCACACGATCTCGATGAGTTCTATCTCGTGGCCAGCTGGTTCCGTCGACGCGCGGATGAGCGCGCCAAAACCCGTCCCGCCAACCCGCGATAGGGTCGGACGGGACGGTTGTTGTCGCCGCTCAGCTCGGCTTCTTCGGCGTCGCGGGCACCCCTTTCTTCGCGGTGTCCATCTTGGCCATCGCGCCTTTCTTCCCCTTCTTGGCGACGTGCTTGGTGGTGTCCGTCTTCTTGGTCGTGTCGACCTTCGCCGTTGACGGCTTCGCGGCCGTCTTCACAGCCACGGGCTTGTCAGCCAACTTCTTGGCGGTTGGCTGCTGGGCACCGGCCACGCCGGCAAATACGAGCGAGGCGGCGACAAGGCTGAAACGGATGCGGTTCATAGGAGACTCCTGGTTAGTCTTTATGTCCGTGGCCATCGCGAAATGCGACGCTGTTGACGAAGGAGAGTCTACCTGTGGCCACCTTAATCACCGATTAACGCCGATCCCATGCGCTTGCTGGTTGTCGAAGACGATCCGCGGCTGGCCACACTGATTGCGCGCGGATTGCGCGAGCAGACGTATGCCGTTGATGTCGTGGGTAACGGCAAGGATGCCATCGTGCAGGCCGCTGTGAACAGCTACGACGCGATCATCCTCGACGTCATGCTCCCCGGCCTCGACGGGTTCGCCGTGCTCAAGGAGTTGCGTGCCCGCGGCATGCGCACGCCGGTCATGATGCTCACCGCACGCGATGCGGTCGCCGATCGCATTACAGGGCTGGACAGTGGCGCCGACGACTATCTCAACAAGCCATTCGATTTCGGTGAGCTTCTGGCCCGGTTGCGCGCCCTGCTGCGTCGTCCTGAAAACCTCCAGTCCGATGTGCTGCGGGTGGGCGACCTCGAAATCGATCGGCTGGCGCACACCGTCTCGCGTGCTGGCATGCCCATTGCACTCACCGCCAAGGAGTTCTCGCTGCTTGAACTCCTGGCTCGACGGGCAAACACAGTCGTGTCACGCGCCGACATCGTTGCCCACGTGTGGGATGACAATCACGACACCTTTACCAATGCCGTCGAAGTGTACGTGAATCGCCTGCGGGGCAAGATCGACAAGGCGCCGTGGCCCGCCATGCTGCATACACGTCGCGGCGCGGGATACGTGCTCTCGGCCACGGCGCCCCCGTGAGCATTACGGTATGAGCAACGGCCGATCCACGCCAGTGCGCGTCTCGATCCGGCTTCGACTGACGCTCTGGAACGCCAGTGTGCTGGCGCTGCTGTTGAGTGTCTTTGGCGTCGCCTCGTGGATCACCATGCGCGGCGTATTGCAAGCGCGCGCCAACACCACCGTCAGCGAGTCGGCGCGCGCCATCGCCGGTGCCGTGCTCGCGGAACGACAGGGTGCACGCCGTATCGCAGACAGCACGCGCGTGGTGCGGACGGCCGTACGCGACGCTTTACGCGAGCTCCATATCGGCGATTTCGATGTACTCATCGTGGATGACGCGCGCGCGTGGTGGCCGCCAATCGCGTGCCCACCCGCCGACGCACCAACACGCGCCCCGGGGCGCACATCGCGCCGACGCCCCCGGTTGACCCCGACACCGTGGCGCTGTCACCGCCTGTGCGCGAATTGTTGCGCCTCAAGCCGCTCGGCAACGAGACCCTGCTGCGCTCGCTGACCATCGACGATCAGATCTGGCGCGCCGCACTCGTCCGCGTCGGCCCGGGGATCGTCGATTCCCTGGAGCCCGCACTCATCGTTGGCGTCCTGCGCTCCGATGAAGAGGACGTGGCCGTGCTGGACCGCGTGCGCACCACGCTGCTGCTGGCCATTCCCTTCGCCCTCGCCGTAACCATCCTCGCCGGCTACCTGCTGGCGCGACGCAGTCTCGCGCCCGTGGAGGAAATGGCGGCGTCGGCGGCGCGCATTTCCGCCGCTACATTGGACGAACGCCTACCCGTCAGCAATCCGTACGACGAACTGGGTCGCCTGGCCACGGTGGTCAACGATCTCCTGGCACGCGTGGATGTCGCCTTTCGTGTTCAGCGGCAGTTCGTGGCTGATGCGTCGCATGAACTGCGCACGCCCATCGCCATTGTGCGCGGAGAAGCGGACGTGGCACTGCAAATGCCCACGCGCGCAGAAGCCGAGTATCGGGACGCCCTGGCGATCATTCGCGACGAGTCGGTGCGTCTGTCCCGCATTATCGACGATCTCTTTCTGTTGGCGCGAGCCGATGCGGCCAGCCCCATTCACCAACGCGAGCGGGTTGACATTGGCGAGTTGCTTGCGGCGAGCGTTCGTAGTGTGCGGACCATCGCCGACGACCAGCATATGCGCTTGACACTCGAGCATGCTGGTGACAATCGCGATGCCGTGTTCGTGGATGGGGATCCGGTGCTGCTCCGACGCCTGTTGCTGAACCTGCTGGACAATGCGCTGAAGCACACACCGCGGGATGGCGCCATTTCGGTAGCGTTCCGCAACACTGCGTCGCACGTCGTCATAGTCGTTGCCGACTCCGGTCCGGGTATCCCGCCAGAGCTGCGCCCGCGCATCTTCGATCGCTTTGTCCGGGGTGCGGTTGACGCGGGGGAGGGTCTGTCGTCAGGCACGAGTCGCGTGCCAACGGCCAGCGGCGCCGGGCTGGGATTGGCCATCGCACAAGCCATAGCCCATGCGCACGGCGGGCAGATCGTCCTCGACAACACCACAACGGGCGCAGCGTTTCGTGTTACCCTGTTGCGAGACTGAGCAGACCGATTCTGGTTTGACAATCACCTGACCAGCAGGGCCAGCACATGCGCCACCAGCGCACTGCTATTGCGGTCAAAGTGATGGCCACCCGGGCGCGCATCCTTCGTCATCAGCCCCGATGAGTCGTCGCGACAACCAGATGTCTCCTCGTCCGTGCCATACACGCACACCATGCGCGTGCCGCGTAGCTTTTCGAGTTCCGGCTCGATCGCAATGTCGCTGGCTCGACGCGTGTCCTTCACCAAGTCGATGAGATGAAATTCGAAACTGGCCATCGGCGCCAGACCGAACATGGCAATGCCGGCAAGTTGCGCCGCGAGCGGCTGAGGTAACCGGGTGGCGACAAACGGCGCCATGTCCGCGCCACGGGAATAGCCCACCAGCAGCAGTCGATCGGCTGGCCATCGACGCTGCGCCGCATCGATGGCGCGCACCACAGCCGCGGCCGTGGCCTCCGGTGTTCTGGGCTTCGACAGCCACGCCCGCGAGTTGAATCCGACTACGCCAATGCCGTGCGCGGCAAGACCGTCCGCGACCTCCTTGATCAGCTCCGCCCACCCGCCATCACCGCTGAGCAGCACCGCGGTGACATGTGCACTGACACCCTGTGGTGCCACCCAGATAAGCGGCAGGTCGGCCACCGACGAAGCAGGCGATATCTGCGCCGCCATCGTCGGTACGTGCAACGCAATCATTGAGACCAGCGAGAGTCCGTGCACGAGTCGCTTCATTTGCGCACCAGGCCTCCTAATCCGCCCGAGATCAGCGCGGCCACATTGGTAAGAATTCGCGGCAACGCCAATCCCCCCGGCGATGCCAGATAGCGCGGCTCCCAGATGGGATCAAACTTGTCCTTGTACTGTCGCAAGCCGCGGAAGTTGTAAAAGTGCTCGCCGAATTTGAACACGAACGCACCGGCACGGTTCCAGAGTGGGGCCAGCGCCCGCGACTCAAGCCCCGACAACGGCGCCATGCCGAGGCTGAAGTGGGCGTAGCTTTCGGCGTGTCCCCACAGCATGAGATTCGTGAACAGGAAGTCCATGACGCCCGGCGGCGCCACCGGCGTCCAGCGCATCAAGTCAACACTCAGCTCGGCGCGATTGCCCGCGCGCCACACATTGGCAAACGCCACAGGCGTCCCCGCATGCCGCACCAACGCGATCGGTTGGTGCGCCAAATAGTCGGCATCAAAGCGACCCAGGGAGAATCCCTTTTCGCGCACATGCTTTTCCTCCAGCCAAGCCTCTGAAATCGACGCGAGCGTCGGGAGCAACGGGGGAACATCGGTTTCATGGACGATCTCAAAGGTGACCTGCCGCTTCTCCGCATCCTTCATGACTCGGCGCAGTCCTTTGCGCGTGTTGCCGTCAAGACTGAAATCCGCCAAGGGCACCAGCGCCTCCTCGCCAAGCTTGAGCAGCGATAGCCCAAGATCGATGTACAGGGGCAGACGGGACGTGCCGACCTCGTAGAACACCGTCCAGCCGCCGTGTCGATCGGCCAACTCGCGAAACCGCCACGCCAACTCGTCACCGGCGTCGACATCACCAATCGGATCCCCAAGCGCAACCCAGCTTCGACCTTCCACGCCATACATCAGCATCGATCGATCCGCATCGTCCATCAGCAGCGCCTTGTCGCCCAACAATGCCAGATTCGCGCGCGTATCGGACGCGCGCAGCACGATACCCTTGGCACGCATCAGGGTAACGGCGTCTGGCAACACGGGATCGGCCGGCGCATGTCGCATCAGGCGCCAGAACGCCAGAATGACCGTGCTGCCCAGTACCACGAACGTCGAACGCAGGAATCGCGGCGCGTCCGCGTGCCGACTGAAGCGCCACCAGAGATCGCTGTCGTATTCCACGTGTCGGTACGCGAACAATCCAAACGCCACGCTCGCGCCAATGGCCGCCACAATCGCGACAACCCATTCGGGCTCGAGTGGTTCGGCGAGCAGCGCGGCACGTCGGTGAAATGCCGCCCGACTGGGGATCAGAACCGTCAGCACCGTCGCCAGGATCAACGCCTCCTCGATGTCGAGACCTTTGAGCAGCGACGCGACGATGCCGGCGCTCAACGCAATGACACTCAGTACCCACGCCGCGTCGAGACGTCGACGAAGCGCCCACGCCAGCACCACCAGCGCCGCACCGACGAGACTGCCGGTCAGATGCGACACTTCGATGACGCCCAGCGGCAGAATGCGCTCGAGCGCGGCCACGCGCGAACGTTCCGCCGGGGTGGCACCGGAGAGCAGCAAAATCAGCCCGGCAATGAAAGTCGCCGCACTGAGGATTGTCGGGAGGACCGTCGGCCCCCATCGCCCCGCCAGTCGTGCTGTGAACCGCGCGGCATTGGCGAGATCCCGTTGACGTCGACGCGCCAGCATGACCGCCAGCATCAACGCCGCGATCATGAACGGCAGCAGGTAGTACACCGCGCGATACGCGACCAGCGCCGCAATCGCGAGCGGTGCGCCAATCACCGGTGTCAACAACACAACCATGAGGGAGTCGAACACGCCCAGACCGCCCGGCACGTGACTGGCCAGGCCGATCGCCTGCGCCAACGCAAAGGAGCCGAGGAATGCCACGAATCCCAGACCGGGTGTGGCTGGGAGCAGCGCCCACAGCACCGCAGCAGCCAGGGTCCAGTCCGCCGCGGCCACGGCAACCTGCAGCGCCGTCAGGACGACCCCCGGCGGGGCGAGTGCGACACCGCCAATGACGATGGGTCGTCGTCGAACGCTGGCCAGGACCAGATACGACAGGACAACACCCAGCAGGCCGATACCGATCGCGCGGAACACGGTGGACGAGGCATACGCAATGGCGGCCGACGGTAGCGGCTCGAATGTCAGCGCCAGTCCGGACGCGCCCAGCAAGCCGATCCAGAAACCAATGGCGGAGAACGTCGCGGCGCGCGCCACGTCGGATGTGGTCAGTCCGCTCTCGGTCCAGAATCGCAATCGAAACGCCCCGCCGGTAATCGCCGCGAAACCCAGCGTTTGACTGAACGCGTATGCGAAGAGCGATGCCTGCAGCGACTTGCGCAGCGGAATCGGGGTGCGCGCGTAGCGCAGCCCGAGCACATCATACAGGGGCAGCACCGCATAGCATGCCACGGTCAGCGCCAGTGCGTCCAGCAGTGATCGACGCGACCACGTCGACAGCGTGTGCATTACGGCGTGATAGGTCGTGGTGTGCAATTCATCGCGCACGACAATCCCGGCAATGACGAGAATGACCAGTGACGTCAACGGAAGCAGCCAGCGACGCCAGGCGACAGACTCGCCGTGCAACGAGGACGCGCTCGGAAGCGACTCGGCGGTTGCCGGATGGGTCATGAGGGTCTGGTACACCGGAGTGAATCCCAAGGGCCTGCACCGCCATCGCGCGATCCAGACCCCTTGAATAGAACCGGTCAACCTTGCGGCGCGATTAACCGCAGTCGCACGTCCGTTTGTTACGCCAGACACCCCTTCACACGGTACGGGCGAGTTCTATCTTAGTGCCAGCGGGTTTCAACGGCGCCCGAATAGACGTGCCCGCACACGACCTACCGCCTGACCGAGGGCCTCACTCATGACTGCGTTGCCCGCTCGCCTCGCCATCCTTTCATGCAGCGCCGTGCTGATGGTACCAGGCGCGATCTCGGCGCAACCGACGACGGCGACAACGGCCGACACCGTGCGCCTCACCGAATGGACGGTGCCGTGGGAGAAGACCACCCCGCGGGATCCATCACTCGATGCCAGCGGTCGCGTCTGGTTTGTAGGACAAGCGGGCAATTACGTGGCCCGACTCGATCCGAAAACCGGCGCCTTCACCCGCATTGAAATCGACAGCGGAACGTACCCACACTCCGTTTCGATAGACGAGCGTGGCAACGCCTGGTACACCGGCAATCGCAACGGCATGATCGGCCGCATCGATGGACGCACCGGGGTCATCACGCGCTATCCTATGCCCGACCCCGCCGCCAAAGACCCGCACACGATCGCCTTCGACGCGAAGGGTGATCTGTGGTTCACGCTGCAGAACAGCAACATGGTGGGTCATCTCGTGCCGGCCACCGGCAAAGTCTCGCTGCTCACCATGTCCACACCGGCGGCACGACCGTACGGCATTGTCATCGATCGCAGCGGACGCCCGTGGTTCAACCTGTTCGGCACCAACAAGATCGGCACCATCGATCCCACATCGTTGCGTGTGCGTGAGTATGTCCTGCCCGACGCGCGTGCCCGCGGCCGACGCATCGCCCTCACCAGCGACGGTGGCGTATGGTACGTGGACTACACGCGCGGGTTTCTGGGCCGGCTCGATCCCGTCAGCGGCAACGTGCGCGAATGGCCCATGCCCGGTGGCGCGGTGTCACTCCCCTACGCCATGACGGTCGACGACGAGGACCGCTTGTGGTTTGTCGAAACCGGCTCGCAACCCAATCGCCTGGTGGGATTCGATCCCCGCTCGACGAAATTCTTTTCGCGCACCGACCTTGGGCCGGCCACGCCGAATACGGTGCGACACATGGTGTTCGACAAGGCAACGCGATCCATCTGGTTCGGCAGTGATCGCGGGACAATCGGGCGCGCCGTGGTGCCCAAAGGGACCGCGCGCCCAATTGGATGAAGACCTGCGCGTACTTCGCTGACTCGCAGCGCTCCCATCTTCATTCTCACGTCTTTCCTCTCCCGTTTCCCACGACGGCATCGTGAACACTGCCGCACCGCGGCCCCGTGTGGCATTCCAGGGCGCACTCGGCGCGTTCAGTGAGTTGGCAATTCAACAGCAATGGCCCGATGGCGCCGTTTCGGTTCCCAATGACACGTTTGAAGGCACTGTCCAATGCGTACTGTCCGACAACGCTGACTTTGCTGCAATTCCCGTAGAAAATGCCATCGCGGGACCCGTGCACATCGCGCTCGAAGCGCTCGACACCCATGAGGCACAGTTGGTCCGCCACGGCGAACTTCGGGTGGTCATCCATCTCTGCCTGATGGCGCCGCCTGGCGCATCACTCGCCAACCTGCGAGTCATTCGAAGCCATCCCATGGCACTTGCCCAGTGTCGTATCTTTTGTGCTCGTCATGGATGGCTTGCCCCGGAACCGCACGCCGACACGGCCGGAGCGGCCTGCGACGTGGCAGCACAGGGTGATCGAACCATCGGCGCGGTGGCCGGCGAATCGGCCGCACAGCGATACGGTCTCGAAATTCTCGCGCGCTCGATAGAAGACGTACCTGCCAACTGGACGCGCTTCGTGATTGTCAGTAAACGCTGACCACGAACGAGTCTTTCAACCGCCGAGGTGGCGGATGACAAATCCTTCCGTGTTGCCGTTTCGGGTGAGTGCGCTTGCTGCGGTGCTTCTGGCGTGTATCGTGAGCACCAGTCCGCTCGCCGCACAAACACCGAGCGCCAGCAAGCGCGTCGTGCCACCGGCATTCGCCACGCTCAGCGGGCCCATAAGCCGCGAGCTCTCCGGGGACCGTGCACGCACCACGGTGGGATTCGTCGAGCAGTTCTTCCGACTCCCCGGCAACCGCGGGTTCGATGCATCTATCGATACCGTCGCGGCACTGCTCACGGCAGCCGGCTATGTGCCCGAGTCGCGCGCGACAACGAAAGATCGGCTCGTCTTCCGCGTGGAGTCGCGACCCATGACCGCGCCAGCGTGGACGCCCGACGATGCGTCGCTCACCATTATCGGACGCAACGCGCCGCTGATGACCTGGGCCACGAATCACAACATGATCGCCATCAACTCGTGGTCCACGCCCGAGGGCGGCGTGACCGCGCGCGTCATTGATATTGGCGCCGGTACTGACGCCGAGCTGGCCAAGCAGGATCTCACCGGCGCCATCGCGCTGGTGGACGGCAACTTCCGCGCGGTATTCCCCAAGGTGATGCAACGGGGCGCGTTGGGTATGCTGGCCGCGCAGAAACTGCCCGCCTACAATCAGCAAACCAAGAACACCACGGCCATTCAATTCACCAGCGTCACCCGGGACACGGTCAATCGTGGCTTCGTGATCTTTGTGTCGTCCGCGTCGCGCGATTCACTCAAGGCCGCGCTCTCCGCTGGCCCCGTGCAAGTGCGCGCTATGGTGAAGGCACAATTCGAGTCGCGTCCCGAACGCACCGTGGTGGCAGAAATTCGCGGTGCGCTGCGTCCCGCCGAACGCTTTGTCTATTCAGCGCACGTGCAGGAACCTGGTGCCAACGACAATGCGTCCGGCGTGGGACTGTTGGCCGAGATGGCACGCACCGCCGCCGTGATGTTCAAGCGCGGACAGGTCAATCCGGCGCGCACACTCACGTTTCTGTGGGGCGACGAAATTCGTTCCACCGACCGCTTTCTCAAGGAAGACAGCGTGCGGCGGGCCGGCGTGAAGTGGGGCATGTCGCTGGATATGGTGGGCGAGAACACCGCCCTCACCGGCGGCACGTTCCTCATCGAGAAGATGCCCGACCCGTCGGCCGTGTGGGTACGTGGCGAAGATCAGCACTCCGAATGGGGCGGCAGTCCGATTGCCGCGTCGGCCATTCGCGCCTACTGGTTCAACGATTTTGTGCGGCAACGCTGTCTCGATCGTGCCGCCACCACCGGCTGGGTGGTCAAGTCCAATCCCTTTGAGGGCGGCAGCGATCACACGCCGTTTCTCAATGCGAAAATCCCCGCGGTGCTACTCTGGCACTTTACCGATCAGTTCTACCACACCGATCTCGATCGGCTGGACATGGTGAGTGCCACCACCCTCACCAATGTCGGCAACTGCGCGCTCAACACCGGCCTCCTGCTCACGGCGGGTACACCCGGCGTTACCAAGGCCGCACTCACCGAACTGGCCGACGTGGCGGTGCGTGAACTGCGCACACAAGGGGACCTGTCGGCCAAGGCCATCCAGAGTGGATCGACCGCGGCCGCCGAACGCGTCATCATTGAGGCGTGGCGCGACTACTATGTTGCAGCGCTGACCAAGATCCCCGACATGGCCGTCAACGCGGTGGGCTTCGATGCCGCTATTGCGGCCGCGCAGGAACGGGTGCGACGCGTCGCCACTGAGGTGCTCGGCCAGCTGGGCCGCTGAGGGGTCCGTCAGATTAGGTCGTAGTTGCGCCCTTCCTAACTACGACCTAATATTAGTGATACGTTACGCCCTATTCTAATTGAACGTTTACGCCTTTGCCGATGAAACCCCGCGCCGTCCCCGCGAAAGCCAATCCCCTCACCGCGCCGAACCGTTTTGCCGGCGGCGGTGTGGCGGTGCTCGGCGAGGACTTCACCAATCGCGAAACGGAGCGCGCCGAAATCGCGAGAAGCCTGCGCACACCACGCGGTCATATCGTGGTCGCGGGGCTCCGCCGCATGGGCAAAACCTCTATCCTGCTCGCGGTCCGCGACGAACTGGTCAAGGCTGGCCATCCGGTGCTGTACGTCGATCTCTGGACGGCGTCCACCATCGAGGACATGACCACGCGACTTGCGTCTGCCGCCGCCGCAACGCTCGGCCGACGCTGGCAAGACACCGTCACACGGTTGGGTCGAACGCTGAGACTCGGCTTTGAAGTCACGGAATCTCCCACCGGACTCATGATTCCTGTTCCCAAGCTTGAGTTCCGTGGCGCGCCGATTGGCACGCAACGGCAGCGGCTGGTGGAAACGCTTGACTTGCTCGAACAGCTTGCCACCAGTCAGAAGGCGCACTTAAGCGTGATCATCGACGAGTTTCAGGAGATAGAACGACTGGGCAGCGAAGGGCGGGGCAATCAGCGCGTCAGTGCGATGCGCCAGGTGCGAGCGGCTATTCAGCATCACAGACACGTCACCTATGCATTCGCCGGATCCGATCGCCGTCTCATTCAGGAGCTGCACGCTGAAGACGGCGGCGCGCTGCATAATCTGGGACGAAAGTACGACATCGGCCCCATCGAATCGAATCACTTTGCGAAGTGGATCGAACGGCGGTTTCGTATCATGGGGATTGATGGCAGCGGCGCGGGTCTTCGCATTATCGATGTCGCCGGTCCACGTACCCGGGATGTGCGTACCCTGGCCGAGTCGATCGCCGAACTGGCTCGCGAGCGGGCTGTGGTAACGGAGGCACTCATCGATGACGGCGTGCGGGCCGTCGTGAGACAACGTCATCCCAGTTACGAAGCCGATTGGAAATCGCTTACCCGTCTCCAGCAGAATGTGCTGCGCGCGGTTGCCGCTGAAGGCACCGGACTGACCAAGCGGGACACTCGCGACAAGTACGGGCTCGGCGAGGCGAGTGGAATCTCCAAAACCATCGAAGCGCTGACCGAGCGCGCCGTGTTGCTGCGCGACGACACCACCGTGATATTCGATGACCCGTTCTATCGCGCCTGGGTCATCGACGCGGCGCTGTCGGATGTTGGCGTTCGACTGCCTATCACGTTCCTGCCCAATCGTTGACGCGTGTGCTAACAGCGCTTACGGCGTGCGCGCCACCCGCAACGTCTGCCGCAAAATCGTTGTCGGCCCCACCGGCGTTTCCACCTGCAGCAATCGCCGCGTAGTGGCGCCAATCCACACCGTGACCTCCTGTTGCCCACCCAACAGGAACAGCACCACGTGGGCGCGCTCGCCATACATGGTGGTGGCGCCAGTCACTCGCACTTGATACAGATGCAAACCCGTTTCCAAGATCGTACACGGGAAAGGTCGCCACGTAGCCTGAGTCCAACGGCAGCGCGCGCAGCACCAGGTCCCAGTTGCCCGAGTCAAACGCGGAGCGCGTAATGGTGGTGTCAATCGCCGCACCCATCGCGTCCGGTGGCCCGATGCTGCCACGGACGCGCAGTCCGCTGAAATCCAACTGCAGGTGGCGCTGCGGTTGCCACGAACGGTGCTGGCGCGGCGCCAGCGTTTGCGCATCCGACAACGTGGAATCAATCAGGCGCGCATCGCCGCGTTGCACAATCAACACGCGCCGCAACAGCGGCGTGGCACCGCCTTCGCGGGTGATCATATCGGTGATGGTGCCCACCGGGATCTCATCGCCGTCGCGATAGCCAGTCAGCGCATACGTCAGCGTGTCCACCCGAAGGTCGCCAGCACGCAGGCTGGTATCACCAGGGACAACCCGGTGTGGTGTGGCCACCGGCGCCTGCGCGTGCGCCCTGGCCGTGCTGGCGAACAGCGCAGCGAAGCCCAGCATGGTACGCAACGCCTGCATCATGATCGAGCGGGATCGAGTGAAGTGCACGACAGGCTGAATCGCCTGCCTCCTGAAAGCTCGTACACCATACGGACCGAGACCAGCCACCCGAGACCATGCAACCATTCAGGACCATCCAACGTCCTACCCAGCATGGCTTCCCATCATCTGCGGGCATTCATCATCGCCCTGCTGTTCGCTGCGGGAGGTCCGCTGGCCGCCCAGTCGGCTCCGGAAACCATCCGCGGGCGAGTGCTCGACGATTCGGCACACGCGCTTGCCGGTGCCACGGTGACCATCACGCGCGGCCCCGATCGGTTGGTGCAAACCGCCACCACCGACGCCGATGGTCGCTACAGCGGTCGCTTCGACCCGGGCACCGGCGACTATCTGGTACACGTGGCCGCCACGGGCTTCCGCTCTGCCCGGCGTCGCGTGCAGGCCCTGGCCAACGAGCGGGAACTCGTCGCCGATTTCACACTGGGCCGAGACCTGACCTTGTTGGCCACGGTCAAGGTCAAGGCGGACAAACCGGTACGCGCCTCGAATGCGGCCTCGCCCTACAATCCGGAAACCGGGGCCAGCGAACGTTGGGATGATGGCGTGAACGGTCGCGTCACGCCCGGTTCCGCCGGCGACCTGAACGCAATTGCCGGCACCATGCCGGGCGTCACGATGACACCGGGCGGTCCCTCCATGCTGGGCGCTGCCAGTTCCTCGAATCTGGTCACGTTGAATGGCATGGCCCTGCCCGGGGGATCACTGCCCCGCGCTGCGCGCGTTGATACACGCGTCACCGGCGCGACTTTCGATCCCACCCGCGGCGGATTTTCCGGCGCCAACATCGACTCCCGCCTCAGCGGCGGATCGCGCGACTTTCAGCGCCGCAACGGCTACGCCACATTCGATGCTCCCCAGTTGCAAATGACCGATGCGATCGGCCGATCGCTGGGACTCGTCAACGGCGGATTTCGCGCCAGTCTCGGTGCCGATGGCGAAGCCATTCGCCAAATCCTCACCTACAACGTCGCACTCGATGTCGGCCGTACGGCCAGCGACCCGGCGTCGCTGCTAGCGAGTGATGTCGACGCGTGGAAACGCGCCGGCATCGCGCCCGATTCCGTGGCGCGCGTCAAGCAAGTCGCCAACGCACTCGGGCTGCCCATTGCCGGAAGCGGTGCGCCCACCGCACGTCGGCGGGATGCCATCACCTGGCTGGGTCGCCTGGACGATGTGCGCGACACCATGCGCACGCTCTCATTGACCACGTATGCGACGCGCACACAAGAGGGCGCCCTCGGGTTCGGACCGCTCGTGGCACCGGTGTCCAGTGGTGAGCAAACCGAGCAGACGGCCGGGGCGCAGCTCGTGCACGGTCAGTACTTCGGCGTGGGCAATCACATCCTCACGCAGAATCGACTCGGCGTCAGCGGGGTGCACCAGGTCACCGCGCCGTATCTCGACGCCCCCGGTGCAACGGTGCTGGTGCGCTCGGCCTCCGATGCCGCCACCAGCGATGTTGCAGCGCTGCAATTGGGCGGCAATCCGTTTCTTGCCACCGATGATCGCCGGTGGACGCTGGAGGGCTCCAACGAAACGATGTGGAACGTGCGGGGCAGCAAGCATCGCTTCAAAACCCAGGCGTGGTTTCGTGGCGATGGACTGTCGCAGGTTGGTCGTCCCAACGCGCTGGGCCAGTACACGTTCAACTCACTGGCCGATCTCGAAGCCAATCGGCCATCGTCATACTCACGGACCCTCACAGAACCCGACCGCCACGCCACCTCATGGAATGGCGCATTGGCCATGGCGCACCAGTGGAACAAGTCAAAATTCTTCAGCATGCTGTACGGCGCCCGCCTGGAAGCCAATGCGTTTGGTGACGCGCCGCCGGTGAATGCGGCGCTGAACACCGCACTCGGCGTGCGCAGTGGGCTGGCCCCGTCCCGGGTTCACGTGTCACCCCGCGTGGGGTTCTCGTATACGTACAGCCGTGCCAAGGACAACGGCAACGGCACAAATATGAACAGCCTTGGCGTGTTCTATCGCAACACCATGGGTTACGTGCGTGGAGGTATTGGCGAGTTTCGCGATCTGTATCGTCCCAGTACACTCGCTGACGCCATTGTGGGTGCCGGACTCGCCGGCAGCACGCTCACGCTCAATTGCGTCGGTGCGGCCGTCCCCACACCCAACTGGCAGTCGCTGCTTGCACCGGGTGCGGTGCTGCCGACCGCGTGCACCGATGGTGGAGCAGCGCTGGCAGAGCGCGCGCCATCGGTGACGCTGGTCGATCCGTCGTTCGATGTGCCGCGCAGTTGGCGCGCGTCACTCAGTTGGGGCAGCAACTTCGGCAAGGTGGTCACCAAGCTGGACGCCCTTGCCTCGTACGACCTGTCGCAACCCAGCACGCTGGACGCCAACTTCGCCGGTATCTCGCGATTTCAGTTGGCCAGCGAGAGCCAACGTCCGATGTACGTGACCACGGCGGCAATTGATGCCGGCACTGGCGCGGTGTCCGCGCGCGAGTCGCGACGTTCCAACGACTTCGGTCGTGTCGCCATGCGCACCAGTGATTTGCGCGGCTACGGTGGACAAGTGACGGCCACGGTCATGCCCGACGTGTTTCGCGTGCGGTCCAGGTTGGAGTTCTTCACGTCGGCGTCGTATACCCTGCAATCGCTCAAACAACAGTACCGCGGATTCGACGGCGCCGGCTTTGGCGATCCGCGCGCCACCGAGTGGGCGGTTGGACTGAACGATGCGCGGCACGCCGTGGTGCTGCAGGGTGGCGTGAGCGTCAAGCACGTCGGTTCGTTCACCCTGTACTCGCGATTGCAGTCGGGACTGCCGTTCACACCCATTGTTCAGGGCGACATCAACGGTGACGGCCGCGCCAACGATCGCGCGTTCATGCCCAACCCGGCCACAGCCACCGATGTCGGCACAGCCAGCCAGATGCGTGCGTTGCTCGGCGCGTCTCCGTCGAATGTGCGCGAGTGCCTGGAGCGTCAACTGGGTGCGGTGGCGGGCCGTAATAGTTGCCGTGGCACCTGGACCCAGCAGCTCAACCTGCAATACAAGCCGCGGTTGCCGATCAAGGTGCGCGGGCGCCGCCTTGAATCCAACGTGATCTTCGAAAACCCGCTGGCCGGGCTCGACCAGGCACTGCATGGCAGCAACAACCTTCGTGGCTGGGGCACACGCGCTCTTCCCGATCCCGTCTTGCTTGTCCCGCGAGCGTTCGACGCCAGCGCGCAACGGTTTCGGTACGACGTCAATCCACGCTTCGGTGACACCCGCGCCTTTCGCACCCTCAGTCGGCAACCGTTTCGGGTCACCGTCGACTTCTCACTCGATTTTTCGGTCCCGTACGACATGCAGCAGTTGCGTCGGGCGCTCGAGCCCGTAAAGACCAAGGGACGATGGGAGCGGCGCAGCGCCGATTCCATCACCGACATCTATTTGCGCAACACGTCCAACGTGCATCGCCTCCTGTTGTCGGAAAGCGATTCGCTGTTCCTGAACGCAGCGCAAATTGCCGCCTTGATCACCGCCGATTCGCTCTATTCAGACAAGGTGCGCGCGATTTATGTCCCTCTGGGCCGCTTCCTGGCCACGCAGCCCGAAGGCGCCGTGGGCAAGGCGGCGCTGGACAGTGTCACCGCCGCCACCAAACGCTTCTGGCCCATTTTCTGGGATCAGGCCGATGTGGCGGACAAGATTGTCACGCCACAGCAGAAGGAGTTGCTGCCCTTTATCAAGAACATGACGTCAGTCACCAAGGAGGACCGCAAGGACTCGCAATGGTACTTCGGTCACCCGGTACCGCTGGTGCATAACAAGCCAAAGGTTGGAAGTTGAGAGGTACCAGATACCAGGTACCAAGTACCAGGTACCAGGTACCAGGTACTAGGTACTAGGTACTGCACAGGTACTGAGTACTTCCTAATACCGATAATGATCCGCCTTGAACGGCCCGTTCTTGTCCACACCCAGATACGCCGCCTGCTCGGTCGTCAGCACCGTCAGCTTCACACCAAGCTTGTCCAGGTGCAACCGCGCCACCTTCTCATCCAGATGCTTGGGCAGCGTGAATACCTTCTTCTCATACTTGTCGGCGTTCGCATGCAAATCCAGCTGCGCCAACACCTGATTGGTGAAGCTCGCGCTCATCACGAAACTCGGATGACCCGTCGCGCATCCCAGATTCATCAGGCGGCCTTCCGCCAGAATGAGAATCGAGCGGCCGTTCGGTAGCACGAACTCGTCGTACTGCGGCTTGATGTTGATGCGCTTCATCCCTTCCACCTTCTTGAGACCGGCCATGTCGATCTCGTTGTCGAAGTGGCCGATGTTCGCCACAATGGCCTTGTCCTTCATGCGGCTCATGTGCTCCACCGCAATGACGTTCTTGTTGCCGGTGGCCGAGATGAAGATGTCGGCGGTGTCGACAATGTCTTCCAGCGTCGTCACCTGATACCCTTCCAGCGCCGCCTGCAGCGCGCAGATGGGATCGATTTCGGTAATCACCACACGCGCGCCCTGTCCTTTCAGCGCCTGCGCGCAGCCCTTGCCCACATCGCCATAACCCATGACCACGGCAATCTTGCCAGCCAGCATCACGTCGGTGGCTCGGTTCAAACCGTCCACAATGGAGTGACGGCAGCCGTACAGATTGTCAAACTTGGACTTGGTCACGGCATCGTTCACGTTGATGGCCGGGAACGCCAGTGTGCCGGCGCGTTCCATCTCATACAAGCGATGCACACCCGTGGTGGTTTCTTCGGACACGCCGCGAATGCCCGCCAGCACTTTCGTCCAACGGCCCGGGTTCTTGGCCTGCTCCGCGCGCAACAGATCGAGAATCACGCCCCACTCTTCGGGCTCGTTGTCGCTGTCAAATGACGGTATCGTTCCGGCCTTTTCAAACTCCGCACCGCGATGCACCAGCAGCGTCGCATCACCACCGTCGTCCAGCAGCAGGTTCGGTCCCGTGCCGTCGCTCCACATCAGCGCCTGCTCGGTGCACCACCAGTACTCCTCCAGCGTCTCACCCTTCCACGCAAACACTGGCGTGCCCTTGGGCGCGCTCACCGTGCCGTGCGGTCCCACGGCCACGGCGGCCGCCGCATGATCCTGTGTGCTGAAGATGTTGCAGGACACCCAGCGCACGTCGGCACCCAGTGCTACCAGCGTTTCAATGAGCACTGCGGTCTGCACCGTCATGTGCAGCGAGCCCATGATCTTCGCGCCCTTGAGTGGCGCCTTGCCGGCAAATTCGCCGCGCAATGACATGAGTCCCGGCATTTCCTGCTCAGCCAGACGAATTTCCTTGCGCCCCCATTCGGCCAGCGACAGGTCGCGCACGGCGAACGCCGGACGATTGGTGGCCGCGAGCGTGGACACGCCGTGCTCGGTCATGACTTCAGTAACCATCGGTACGAATCCTCTAGGGTGAAATGCGGGCTACGGCGGTGAACAACGCGGGTCCTGCGGCATCGGGATCGACCGGCAGTGGGGTGAAACGCATGCCGGTGAACCCCGCCTCCAACAACCATCGTTCCAACGTCGGCGCGTCAAAACCCAGCCAGACGTGGCCCATCTGCGGCTGATACTCCTCGTGCGAGTGGGCACGCATGTCCGCAATCAACACGCGCCCGTGCGGACGTAACACGCGACGCACCTCTCGCAGCGCCCGTGCGGGATCGGCCACGTGGTGCAACACCAGCATCATGACGGCCACGTCCAAGGAGGCATCAGCCAATGGCAACTCCTCAAGCGAGCCATCGTGCACACTCACATTGCACAGCGAAGACAGCCGGGCGCGTGCAGCCGAGAGCATCGCCGATGAGGCATCGATCGCATGCACGTGCGCCACGTGCGGGGCCAATGCTGCGGTGAGCGCGCCCGTGCCGCACCCCAAATCGCCCACCACCCACGACGCGTCCAGCAGTGCCAGCGTCGCCAGCAGGTCGGCGCGCGCGCCAAACATCTGCGTGCGCAACGTATCCCACTCCGCACTCGCCGTGGCGAAGAACGCTTCGCTGCGCGAACGACGCGCCACCAGCACCGCGTCGAGTCGCGCCACGTCCTGCGCTGCCACCGGCGCGTCGCGTAGCGGCGCACGCACCAACGCCCACAACGACGACGCCTCGACATCCAATGAGGGCGACAACCGATACCACCGACTCGGCCCGTCGGCCCGCGACGTCACCCACTGCTCATCGGCCAGAATCTTGAGGTGCCGACTTACCGTGCTTTGCGGCAACTGCAGCGCGGAACACAACTCACCAACCGTGAGCTCATGGCGCTCCAAGGCCAGCAACAGCCGGCACCGGGTGGCATCGGCCAATTCGGCCAGCCGTTCGTGGATGGAGAGTCGTGGTTGAGTCATATCCGTGTATCCGGATAAAAGGATAATAGGCGACGGCAACCTGTCAAACCCCCACCTCCCCCCCCAGTGTCTCCCGTCTCCCGTCTCCCGTCTCCAGTCTCCCTTCCCCCGTCTCCCTTCTCCAGCCCCCAATCCCCCTTACTTTCCCTGTCAATGGACTCTTCTCTCGGCTTCGACCTGCTCGTCGCCGCTCTGGTCGGAATGGCGGTCGGGCTTGAGCGCGAATGGTCGGGCCACACCACCGGCCCCGATGCCCGCTTTGCCGGGTTACGCACCTTCACCCTGCTGGGGGCCATCGGCGGGTTCGGCGGCTGGTTCATCCGTCTCAATCAACCGGTGATCGCCGGCTGTGTGATCGGTGGCGCCATCCTGTTCATTGCGATTGCGTACGCCGCCACGATGCGCCGGCCCGGGACGACATCCGATGGCACCACCGAGGTCGCGGCCATGCTGGTCGTGGCCACCGGCATTGCTTCAGGCACAGGCAGCCGTACGCTGGCCGCCGCGGTCGGGGCGCTTGCCGTGTTGTTGCTCGCGGAGAAATCCGCTCTCCAACGTTGGCTGCAACGCATCGACGCGGCCGAACTGCGCGCCACGCTGCAATTCGCAGTGCTCGCCCTGGTCGTCCTGCCAATTCTTCCGGCGGGCGCGTACGGACCGTATGGCGCCTTTCAGCCGCGCCAACTCTGGTCGGTCGTGCTGCTGTTCAGTGCCCTCAACTTTGCCGGCTATATCGCCCGACGTCTGGTTGGTGAAACGCGAGGCCTTGGCATCACCGGACTGCTGGGCGGCATGGTGTCGTCCACGGCCGTGACGTTCACCTTCAGTCGACGCAGTCGGCACGAAGCGGCACTCGCGCTGCCATTGGCGTTCGGTGTCGTCGCGGCGTGCACCGTGCTGTTGCCGCGCGTGCTCATCATGGCCAGCGTGCTGCAGCCCGGTATGCTGGTCGAACTGCTGCCGCTGCTGGCGCCCGCCTTCGTCGCCGGCGTTGTCGTCCTCGCCGTGGCCTATTGGCGTGAGCGCGAAACGCGTCCGCTGCCGACAGCCGCCACGGCAAGCGGTCAGTCGACGGTGGCACCCGCCGATCGGGCGTTGCCCAATCCGCTCGCGCTTGGAACGTCGGTACAAATGGCGATCGCGTTCCAGTTCGTGCTGTTCATTATCGCCTGGGTTCACGCGACCATTGGCAGTCCGGGCGTGCTCGCGTCGGCCGCGTTGCTGGGGCTCACCGACATGGATGCCCTCACACTGTCGATGTCGCGTCTCGCCGACGATGCCGCGCAGCGACACGTGGCAGGACTGGCCATCGCCATCGGCGTCATCGCCAACTCGTTGCTGAAGACGGTATTCGTGGTCGTGCTGGGGAGCGAGCGGTTCCGACTACGCGCGGCCTTCGCCCTGTTACTGCTGGCCGCGAGTACCGGCGCCGCGTTGTGGTGGCAATGGTGAGCAACAGCGAAGCGCGCGCGCAATCGGCGCCGGCCGCGTTGATCACGTTGGTCGGACGCCTGTTCACGGGGTGGATGTCTGCCGTTGGACGTGGAGCGCGCTTCGCAATCGATGTGGTCCGCGCGACGGGCGACTGGCCAAGCTGGCGCGGAGAGTTCTCGACGCACGCGCGCATTCTGGGCGTCGAGTCGCTGCCTATCGGCATCTTCATCGCGCTCTTCACCGGGATTGTACTCGCGCTGCTCGCCAGCTATTCCGTGGGAGACCTCGTACCGCCGTATTTCGTGGGTACGCTCGTGCAAAAGACGGTCACGCTGGAACTCGCGCCCGTCCTCACCGGACTCGCGCTGGCCGGTCGTGTCGGTGCGAACATTGCCGCCGAGTTGGGAACCATGCGCGTGACGGAACAGATCGATGCGTTGGAGACACTGACGTTCGATCCGATGAGCTACCTCGTGGTCCCGCGCGTGTGGGCGTCAACGCTCATGTTCCCCATCGTCGTCGGCACCGCCATGCTGGTCGGGGTGACGTCGGGATGGTTGGCATCGCTCAGCCTGCTGGACATCACCACACCGCAGTTTCTCAAGGGTGTGCGGATTTTCTTCACCGAATTCGATGTCCGGTATGGTCTGGTGAAATCCGCCAGCTTTGGTGCGGCGGTGGCACTTATTGGCTGTCGTGCGGGACTCACCACACAGGGTGGCGCGCAGGGCGTCGGTCGCAGCGCCACTCGCGCTGTCGTGATCAGTGCGGTAATGATCCTCGTCCTCGATGCGTTCTGGGCCCTGGTGTGGCTCGCCGGCCGCACCATCCGGTAGCATCGCATGCTGCCTTCGTGGTGTATCAGACTCAACGCCAATGCCTGACCACAAACGCGGTTCGGATTTTCTGGTAGGTGCCACCGTCCTGATCGTGACGGCGGTGCTCGTTGCGGTCGTGTTGTGGGTGAAACAAGCTGATTTCGGCAGTGGAAAGACGGAGCTCACCGTCCGCACACGCGATGTCGGCGGTGTGGCGCTCGGCAACCCGGTGGTGATTCGAGGCGTGCGCGCCGGTCAGGTGCAGAGCATCGCATTGGGGGAACGCGGATGGGTGGTACTCACCCTCTCCATCGACCGGGACATTCAACTGCCCGCCGATCCGGTCGTGCTGCTCGTAGCGTCAAGTCTTTTCGGGGAGTGGCAAGCCACCGTCAGTGGGCTTGCGGGCGTGCCCCCGGATCGTGAACTGCGCGCCGCGCTCGCCGAAGCACGCACTGCGGGAGACACACTGGCCGGTGCGATGCTGCCGGATATCGCGCAACTCACTTCGGTGGCCGGTCGAATCTCCGGAGACGTCGCCAAGGTGGCTGATCGCGTGCAGGTGGCCTTCGACGACAAGGCGGCCAAGGAGTTGCGCGAGTCGATTCGCAACTTCGCGCAGCTCTCCAGCGACCTCGCGCGCACCGTCAATGCGCAGTCGAAAAACCTCGATCGGATCAGCACCGATGTGCAGTCGGGGCTGAAGACCGTGAATGCCGCGGCCGACAGGCTGAATGAATTCTCGAGCCGCGTGGATTCCGCGACCAGCCGGGGCGAGTTGCAAACCATCGTCACCAATTCACAGAGTGCCGCTCGCGAATTGGTAGCCACCGCCACCCGGCTGCGTGAAATCGCCGAGAGCCTCAACCGGACCGATTCGCGATTGGCCAGTGCCGTGTCGCGCGCCGATTCCGTGTTCGCCAAGGTGAACAGCGGACAGGGCTCGCTGGGCCTGCTGGTGAACGACGCCCGGCTGTATCGCAACAGCGATTCACTGGTGATCGAGTTGCGCGCGCTGCTGGCGGATGTGAAGAAGAACCCGAAGCGGTACTTCAACGTGAAGGTGTTCTAACCCGTCGCGTTAGGCCGCTTTCCCGGCGTCCGCGTTTGTATTCGCCACGGCGGCGGCCGCCGGCACCGCCAGCACGGCACACCGCGCAGTCCGCATGACACGCGTGGCCACCGACCCCACCACCATGCGCTCGATGAACCCGTGCCGCTGGGTGCCGAGTGCAATCAGTTCGGCGTTGGCCTGTTGGGCAAACGCCAGGATGGCTGGCGCGGGATCGCCGCGTACCGTCACCGTCTCGATCTGCAGGGTATCAGGCGCGTGAAGCTGCGCGCGAATCTGATCGAACAGTGGCGGCAGTGTTTTGCCGTAGTCCGCATCCCACGCCTGCCAGTCGGCTGACGGATGCTCGAATCGCGGACGCACATGCACCAGCGTGATGCGACCGTCGGTGCCCACCAGTCGCATCGCCATGCGCGCGGCGTAGAGACTCGCCGCACTGAAGTCCATTCCGACCACCGCGTGCTTCGGGGCGCTCGGGAAGTTCATTCCCACCGCCAGCACCGGCACGGCCGATTCCCGCAGGGTCGCCAACGTCGTTTCGGTCCCGAACAATCGGTCGAGCGGGTTGTGTCGTCCAAGCCCCATCACCAGCACCGATGCATCGCGTCGCCGCGCTTCCTCGGCCAGCGTGCGGGAGGGAGACCCGATCTTCACCTCCGCCGCCCACTGCGGATCACCGGCGACCGACACCGACAGCGTGCGCCGAATGTCATCCAGCATTGACGCGCGTCGCAGATCGTCCAACTCCACCGGTGCTGGAATGACGTCCATGCCGGCCGACACCGCCGGCGTCGGCTCGCAGACACCCAGAATTTCGATCTGCCCGACGAACGCTTCGCCGGCCAGACGTGCCGCGTTGAAAAGTGATTCCTGTGCGGCTGGCGACCCGTCGCAGGCGACGAGCACCGGACCTTGGTGCACAGGGCGGACGGCAAGGGCGTCGGGCACAGGGGCGTTGGCGTTGACGGACATAGGTAGGGACTCCGGGTGCTGGCACGTCCGTCCAACCAGAGGAGCGGCAGGCTCCCCGAACTTGGTAGGCGACAGTGGTATGGTCGCCCCCGGTCTTCCCGCGCTCTATCGGGGTAACTGGTGGGACATGTCGGGGAAAACCGGACGAAGAGGACCGAAAATAGACGCCTCCTTGGTCGCGATTACAGCGCCCACCGCATCTGTCGCGCCAGCCAGTCACCAATCCGATGCCGCCACGAGCGCGTGGCCCACGTCCCCGAGGTGATCTCCACACTCTGTGCACAGTCTTCACCGAAGCTGCGTTCCAACGCCGACGCCAGCGTATCGTCGAACATCAGCACGTTGCACTCGGCGTTCAACCAGAACGACCGGAAATCGAGATTGGTTGAGCCCACGACTCCCGCGTGGCCATCCACCACCACGGTCTTTGCGTGCAATGTGGCGCGCTGATACTCGAACACGCGTACGCCCGCATCCAGCAACGACGCATAGGCGCCGTGCGCCGCATGGCGAACCAGGGCCACATCGGTTTGTTCGCCGGGCACCAGCAAGCGGACGTCGACGCCGCGACGCGCCGCCGCGCGAAGCAGGGCCAAGGCGCGTGTCGGTGGCGCGAAATAGGGCGTGGTAATCCACAGTCGCTTGCGTGCGCCACCAACAAGACCCGCCAGCACCGCCAACACCTCGCGCTGGCCTCGGCCGGGACGCGAGTCGAGCACGAGTGCGGTCGATGGACTGTCTTCGGCGGCAGCATCCGTCGGTCGCCGGACACGGCGCCCGCGACGCCGATCACGTCGCTGCCCGAGCCGCAGCGCAATCCGTCGTTCCACTCGTGAGCGTAGCGCGCGCGCACTCCAGGCACGAGTAGTGGCGTCCGCGGCCGCAGCTGGCGCAGCGTCCGTAGTTTCGGCCCACGAGATGTATTCGAGGCCCGGCAACGGTGGCCCCTGCGCGCGATCCCACCCCTCCGCAAACACCGCAGCCAGTGCTTCCGCGACGGTCCCTTCCACTTGCACCAGGGTGTCGCGCCATGCCCCGGCACCACGACGGATCGATGACCCGTACTCCTCGCCGATGTTCATGCCTCCGGTCAACGCAATGGCGCGATCAACCACCACAATCTTGCGATGATCACGTCGCAGCGCTTCGAACGGCAAGTACCGTAGCCGATGGAAGTGCCGCAACGTGACTCCGTCCGCCTCCAGTCCCTGCCAGAACGCCTCTTTCGTTTCCATCGAACCCACCGCATCCGCCAGCACATACACACGAACGCCGCGACCCACGGCGCGCGCCAATGCCCCCCGCACCGACGCGCCGATCTTGTCGTCGCGCAGGATGTAGGTCTCCAGCAGCACCTCCTCACGCGCGTTGTCGATCGCCGTCAGCATGGCGCGGAAGGCCAGTTCGCCGTCCACGAGCAGGCGCACCCCCTCGCTCTCGTGCAGTGGTCCCCGCATGATCTGTTGGACGAGCTGTCGAAAGGCCGCATCCCGCACGCCGTCGGGCAGCCGATGGGCGATGGACCACACCCGGTAGCTCCGCAACTCGCGCGGCAGCCGGTCAATCGGCATGTTTGGGCATGACGATACTACTTCGCTTGCTGATCAACGCCGCAGCCCTCTGGTGCGCGGCGCGCTTCATCGATGGCATCAGCTATTCGGGCAGTTGGCCGGGACTCGTCGGCGTGGCGCTGGTGTTCGGCGTCGTGAACACGTTCATCCGGCCCGTGCTGCGCTTCTTCTCGTTTCCCATCACGGTCCTCACGCTCGGGCTGTTTACGCTGGTCATCAACGCACTCATGCTGATGCTCACCGCGTGGATCGCCGCGCGACTGGACATCGCCTTCACCGTCCGTGGATTTGTGCCGGCTCTGCTGGGCGCCGTGTGCGTCAGCGTGCTCAGCATGATCCTCGGGGCGCTGCTCATCTCCGACAACGAGAGACAGCGCGACGAGTGATGGGCATCAGGCAAAGAACCTGATGAACAGCTGACAGAACACGGCGCCGGCAACGGTCATGGAAAAGTCCCAGAACAGCAACTGTCGGAACAGTCGCTTGCTGTCCTGACCGTGCGGGAGCGCGGCAATGCACAGCGCACCAATGGTGGACAGCGGAGACACGTCCACCAGCGCCGCACCCACGTTGATGCTCATGGCCACTTGCATGGGGTCGCCACCGCCCAGCTTCTGCACCAGCCCCGGCACGGCGGGCAAGAACGCGGGATACACCACGCCCGACGTGGAACTGTACGTGGAAATGAGACCGGTGATGCCGGCAATCGTGCCATTCACGGTGCCCGGCGTCGCAATACGCGCCAACAGGGTGGTGAAGAGGTCCATGCCACCCGTCTTCTCCAGCACCCCGATCAGGACACTCACGCCGCACACCATCATGATCACCGACCACGGCACCCGGGCAATCGCCGTCGTGTCATCGCCCAGTCCCGTCAGAATCAGGATGCTCGCGGCCACGAATGCGGACAGTCCCGGACTTACCTTGAAGACCACGACCGCGATAATCCACAGCGCAATCGTGCCCAGCGTTCCCCAGTGTCGGCCAGTGAGCGGCGCGATGCGCTCGTTGATATCCACTGCCGCGGCGCGGCGCAACGCCGGTCCGCCAAACAGCACCCACGCCAGCAATGCGGCCAAGGCGTGCGCCGTGAAATTGGCCGCGTAGACGTTCCACTCGTTCCCCTGCAGGCCGGCCTTCGCCATCAGCGTGTGCACAATCATGCCGATGGCGCCCACGGGCGACAGATTTCCGGAGTTCGCTCCGTTGCCGACCATCAGCGCGGCCAACAGCACGGGCATTTTCGCGCGTACCGCAATGCCCAGGGCAATGGGCGCCATCAGCGCCGTGGCCGAGATCGCACCGGGTCCCGCCGTGGAAATCACACACGCCAACGCGAAGAACAGGAACGGCAAGGCCGCCGCCCGGCCGCGCAACAACCGCACCGTTTCGTGCGCCACGGCTTCCATCGTGCCATTCGCCTGCGCCACACCGAACAGCACGCTCACGCCAAGCAGTGTCAGGAACAACGAGCTGGGGAACGTCGCCATCACCGCGTCCACCTTCCATCCCGCTGCAAACACGGCGATGGGCCACGCGAAGGCGACCGCCAGTACGCCCACGTTGATGCGGGACGTGAGGCTGCCGGCAATGACCAGCAGCAGTGCCACCAGCGAGAGGACCGCAGGGTTCATGTCACGAAACCGGTGGCAGGAGATGCTTCTGCACTTTCCCGAGCGCGGTGCGCGGTAAAGCATCCAGACGCACAAAGGCGCGTGGCACCTTGAACGATGCCAACTGTGTTCGCAGCAACGCGGTCAGGCCGTCCACGTCGATTGGTTCGTCACTCACCACGTAGGCCACCGGCACTTCCCCGCGCACGACGTCCGTCACGCCCACCACGGTCGCCTCGCGTATCCCCGGCTGCTCCATCAACAGTTCCTCGATCTCGCGCGGATAGATGTTGAATCCGCCCGAGATGATCAGTTCACTGCGTCGCCCTTCCAGCGTGATGTACCCGTCGCTGGCGCGCACCCCGATGTCACCGGTGCGAAACCATCCGTCGGCAAAAGCGCTGCGTGTCGCGTCCGGACGCCGCCAATACCCCGCGCACACATTGGGGCCGCGCACCCACAGTTCACCGCTCGTGCCATCGGCCACATCCGCGCCCTGCTCGTCGACAATGCGCACCGCCGTGAGCGCGAGCGGCAAGCCGATTGTGCCGGCACGACGTTCGCCGATGTAGGGGTTGCTCACGTTCATCAGCGTCTCGGTCATGCCGTATCGCTCGAGAATCACGTGGCCAAAGCGATCACGAAACGCCTCCAGCACGTGCGACGGCAGCGGCGCCGAACCGGAGACGAACAGCCGTGTGCGCGACCCGATCGCGCGGGCAAGCACCGCATCGAGATCCAGCAAGCGCACGTACATGGTCGGCACGCCGAAGAACACCGTTGGCGCATAGCGCGAAAACCACTCGCCGGCCTTCGACGCGTCAAATCGCGCCACCAGCTTCATGTGACACCCGCACAGCAGCCAGCTGTGCACCGCGTTACCCAGTCCATGCACGTGAAACAGCGGCAGGGTAGTCAGCAGCCGATCGTCGGCGTGCATGCCCCAGGCGGCGTTCAGCACCAGACCGTTGGCCGCAAAGTTGCCGTGCGTGAGAATCGCGCCCTTCGAGGCACCGGTCGTGCCTGAGGTGTAGACCAACGCCATCGGTGTATCAGCGTCGCACACCGTGTCGCGCACCACCGCCGGACGCTCGTGCATGGCGGTGAGCTGCTCGGCCGCCGCGGAAAGCGCGTCGACATCCCACACGCGCGCGCCAGCCGGCAGGTCGGCAACACGCTCCGCGGTCGTTACCACCGCCGTTGGGTCCGCGTCGCCCACAATGTGGGCAATCTCGCGGGACTGATACAGCACGTTGATGGGCACCACGATCACACCCAGCTTCGCGCAGGCGATCCACAGATCGATGATCTCGACGCGATTGGCCAGGAGGAACGCGAGGCGGTCGCCGCGCACGATACCCCGATCGTGCAGCACCTGGGCCAGGTGGTTGCTGCGCCGCTCAAGATCGCCAAACGTGTATGTGCGGGTCTCGCCGGCAACGGTATCTGCGTCCAGCGCGGTGCGCGTTGGCGCGCCCAGGAGCGTGTGATCAAAGAGTGGTACGAGGGCCACCGGTCAGCGCAGCCCGAATTCGCCGGCGATGGCCCGCACGCCGTCCAGACGCAAGCCGTCTTCTTCGAACACCAGGACCCCCACCAACGCTCGCGCCACATCATCCGGCAACCGGTCGGCGCGAAAGGCCTGGATCACCGGCCCCATCGCCATCGCGTCCACCAATCGCGCGTGTGACCATCCGGCGTCGAGCGTGGGCTCGCTGTCGAAGCCCTGGTGCAGCACGTCCATCAGCGCCCCCGCGCGAACGCCGCGGTATTCCAATTTGGGCCCGTCGCCACCAAAGCTTCGCTCAAACAGCACCTGCCAAGCCATCGGACGCGCACCTTCCGTGCGAGTTCCGGTCGCCACGACAAGACGTGGTACCTGGGCAATCACGTGCATCCGGCCGACAGCGTCCTGCAGATCGGCGAGAATGCGCGCTTCACGGTCGGAAGTCGGAGACATCTCTGGCATGTCTCAATCTTTCGCCCGATCCAAGTTGCAGCTACCCCTAACCGTCTCCCGTCTTCAATCTCCCGTCTCCCGTCTTCACCCCACCCAGCCTGCCACCCGCAAAAGCCCCCGGCACCGGTGCCAGCACTCCCAACACAACCATGACCAACGGCGACGGGATCATCACGAAATTCGCAATCGTCGCCGCGGTCAGCAGCACGCCAACCATGATGGACGGACGCATGGTTGGCGTCCGTACGAGTTTCCGCGCGAGATACCCACCCCCCATCCCTGCCACGAAGTAGCCCGCCACCATCACCAGCATCGCGCTCAAAGGTGCTTGCGCCATCGCCGCCTTGAACGCGTCCTTGGTGGCGGGGTCGTAGGGGTCCAGCCCCTTGGGCATCTGGAACAACATGCCGGCCAGCGAATCACCCACCGCCACCAGGGCGAACGCCAACATCATGCCCACCAGCACGGCGTACAGGTTGCGCATCAGCCGTCACCGTTCGGCGTGATCACCGGCCCCATTCGCCATATATCATCGAAGGCGTTGCGATTCCACAAGTCGTCCAGGGCGGCGTTGTCGTACGCCCCATCATCGGCGCCGAAGGTGCCCTGCCCACCCGCCGGCGTCATCTTGTAGTTGTCCGGCGGCATCGCGCCCAGCAGATACTGCACGAAGTAGTCCCAGCGACGGCGAATGAAGTACGGCTCGTTCAGCGAGTGCGGACGATTGGGCGCGATAATCAGGTCGAAGGTCTTGTTGGCCTTGATCAGTTCGTCCACCAGCTGGATCGTCATGGCCGGATGCACGTTGTCGTCCATGTCGCCATGCATCAGCAGCAAGTGGCCGCGCAGATTCGACGCATACGACTTGTTGGCCGACGGCGTGAAGTTGTCATCGCCGCGCCGCAGGGTGTCGCGCGACAGCAATCCCTGATACTTCTCCGACCAGTAGATGTTGTAGCTGCGGTTGTCGTGATTGCCCGACCCGGACACCGCCACCTTGAAGAACTCGGGATAGCGCAACATCGCGTCGGTGCTGGCAAAACCACCGCCCGAATGGCCGAAGATCCCCACCCGATCAAGGTCGATGAACCGATAGCGCGCGCCAAGTTGCTTGATGGCCGCAATGTGATCCGGCAGGCCGTTGTCGGTGAAGTTGCCGTAATAGTTGTCGTGGAACGCCTTCGAGCGGCCGGGCGTGCCCAGATGATCGATCTGTACCACCACAAAACCCAGTTCGGCCAGCGCGAACGGCTCACCGCTGTTCTTGAAGGTCCACGCCCCCACCGATCCTACCTGCGGTCCGGGATAGATGTGCGAGATGATCGGATAGCGCCTGGTGCTGTCCAGTTTGGGCGGCAGGTACATCACGCCATGAATGTCCGTCAGGCCGTCACGCGCCTTGGTGGTGAACGGAATGGCCGCCTTCCATCCCAGCGCCGACAGCTGCGACACATCGGCTTTCTCAAGGGGACGAATCACTCGTCCCGTGAGTGCATCGCGCAGCACGGATACCGGCGCCGAGTTGATGGTGCTGTACTTGTCCACCACGAACTTGCCGCTCGGACTCATCGTCAGTTCGTGATTAGCGGCTTCAGTCGTCAGTCGCGTCAATCCCGCACCGTCCAGGCCCACCTTGTACAAGTGCGTGTTGTACACCAGCTGATCGTCTTCGCGACCGCGACCGCTGAACCACACCGTGCGCGTGGTCTCGTCCACATGCACCACCGCGCCCACCTGCCAGGGGCCGCTGGTGATCTGGTTCTTCACACTGCCGTCGTGGTTGAGCAACCACAAATGGCCGTAGCCATCCCGCTCAGACCACCAGATCGTCTCGCCACTCTTCAGCACATACCAGCTTTCCGGATCACGCGGACTCGAAATCTCCACGTAGGTCTTGCCGGTGTCCTTGGCAATGAGGGAGCCCTTGCCGCTGGCCGCATCCACTTCCACCAGATACGTCGCCTTCGACGCACGCGCCAACCCGCTGATGTACAGCTTGTCCGAACCCGGCGCCCACGTGGAGTCGCGCGTGGAGCCGGCAATGTTGGCGATGTTGAAACGCACCGGCAGCTGCACCTTGGTGCTCTGCTTCGTTGGCACATCCACCACATAGAAATTGGGCGTCGGCACCAGCGTGTCGCCCGGCAGCGCATACGGCTGCGAAAACGCACGCGGCCGTTGCGAGGTGTACGAGATGTACGGCATCAGGCCCACCTTTCGCTCATCCTGACGCGCCACCAGCAGCTTCTTGGAATCGGGCGACCAGCGCACGTTGGGGCGACGCCCCAGCGGACTCGGTCGCAATGCCTGTTGCGGGCGAATGGCCAGCACGCCGTAGCTGTAGTACTCCTCGCCATCGGTGGTCAGCCGCACCGAGTCCTTGCCACCACGCGACCGCACGTACAGGTCGTACTTCACCACGAACGCTTCCCACTTCTTGTCGGGTGACAGCACAAAAGGCGACTCGTTGTAGCTCGTATCTTTCGCCGCACATGTGTACTTCACGATGTTGCAGGCGAACTGCCGTCGGCCGGCGCGAAACTCAATCGACGTTTCATCATCGCCGTCGTTGCCAAAGCGGAACGCCCGGAACGGCAATCGATCGCCGTCGTAGGTGGAATCGGCCGCCAGACTCATCACCGCCGCCAGCTTCGCGTGATCGAACAGCAAGGCCCGCGTATTGGTAAGCGGGTTGATCACCACATACTCCGCCCCGGTGCGCGTCTTGTTGCGATACCAGAACCGGTTGCCGTCCTTGAAGAATTGCGGGGCCACCTCATCGCCGGTCGTCAAGCGCGAGGCATTCCACGGCAGCATCTGTTCGGCGCGGGAATAGTCCACCGCAGTCACCGTGGGCGCGGACACGGACGGCTGGGAAACCTGCGCGGACATCGGCGCGACGGCGACCAGCGTTGCCATGACGGCCGCAGCGATTTGGAAAGGACGCGTACGCAACATCGGAAGGCGGGGCAGAGGGGAGACGCAGAAGGCGCGCTCCGGAATACCGGGCGCGCCTCCATTGTGTCTCCTCTCGCGTCGCGCCGCCAGCCTTGGCGGCGCAACCGGCGTCGGTCTACTTCGGCAGCCCGCCCACCACCCGCTTCACCATCGCCCCACGCGCCAAGCTCGTCGTCGCGTCCATGCCGTTGATGATATAGACCTGCTCCACCGCGATACTGCTGGGATACCGCTGCGTGAACACCAACCCCGTCATCGCCTCCGGCAGCGCCACCAGTTGCACCTTGGCCGGCTGCACGTTCAGCAGCGCCGGGTCGCTGAGCGCCTTGAACGAACGGATGGATGCGTCCATGAGCGGGCCGTGTTGCCCGGCCGACGCGGTCGTGGACAACCCTACAATCAGATACGTCACACCCTGGTACTGCATGGACGCCGCCAGTCCACTCAAGGCGCCCGACTGCGTCGTCGCATCAAACGTCGCCATCATCGCGGCAATCCCGCTGGATCGTCGTCTGCCCCTTCTGGCGCACCGTGATCCCCTGCTGTCCGATAAACTGCTGCAGCGCCTCAGTGGGCGTGCCCTTGCCCGGGCCCAACTGCAGTTGCGCGGCCCCATCGGCACTCTGCGCCACCACCGCTTCGGGCATGTTGGCCGTCTTCCAGCCCGTTGGAAAGGTCAACTCAAACCGCAAATCCGGATGGAGAAACCGCTGGCCGCGGAAGTAGCCCAGCCGCGGGTTCTCGCCGAATACCATGCCATCCAGCAGGCGCAGGTAGGCGTCGCGATTCACCTTGGTGTTTGCCAGCTCGGCGGTGCTTAGCACCGTGGCCAGGCGCTGTTCGGCCCGCTGCACGCGATTGCCCGGATCGGGGTGCGTGCTTTTGCCACTCGGGAATGCGCGCCACTCGCATTGGACAGGCGCCCCAGCGTCGTGAACACCTTGGGCGATTCCCGCACGTCATACCCAACGGCCAGCGAGTACTTGAAGCCCAGCGCATCGGCCTGCGGATTTTGTCATCGCGGCCGAACTTGAGAAATAACAATCCGGCGCTCGCGCCCAGCACATCGCCGTACTTGGCTACCTGCGGCGAAAGGATGCTCGCCCCACCAGGCCAATCTGCGTGATCTGCTGCTTGCTCATCGCCGCCACGGTATGCTTGGCCGTCACGTGCCCGATCTCATGCCCGATCACCTCCGACAGCTCGGCTTCGCTGTTCAGATGCGTCATCAAGCCACGGGTCACGAAGATGAAGCCCCCCGGATAGGCGAACGCATTCACCGCCGCGTCGTCCAGCAGATGGAACTCCCACGGCAAACTGGGTCGCTCCGACTTGGCAGCAATCTGTGCGCCAATGCGCTTCACCAAGGCCTGCGCTTCGCCGCTGGCTCAACTCGCCAACCCGTTGCACGTCGACCGGGAGGCCTCACGCCCCATCTGGATTCCGATCCTGCGAGATCAGCGAGAGTTCACGACGGCCGCTGACGGATTGGTGGCGCGGATACCGCCAGCAGCGCGGCCAGCGGCAGGATGGATCGGGACGTCGTGGGGCGTAAGGGGTAATCCTCCGATCAGCATTGCGGAGCGCCCCGCACCGCGACGCCGCTCCTGAAACAGCCGAGGGCCGCATTACCACGAAAGGCGACAGCCACCTAGAGCCAGAGTTGATCCAGTTCATCTGCACCAGAAGTCCCGGTGTCCACCATCGATGGCCTTGCCGCCCTGGGCGTTGGTGCGTGGTACCCCACTTGCCAGGCGCACTTATCGGCGTTTTCGTATCCGCGGTTACGTCGTACCAGGCGTTGCCCAGCGCGTCGGTCTGCGTCTCTTCGATTTCGTGGATCAGCGTGTTGACTCCGGAGTCAGCCTACTTGTCACCGGTTGGGAGACGCCGTTGAACCGAACGCCGAACAGCCCCGACGGATACGCATAATTGTGCGGCATGGCCGCGTACAGAATCTGCTTCGTGCCGAGACCCGGGACAGTCGTTCGCGTTCGTGTGATAGGCACAGTATTGCGTGCCGAACCCACCACCGGGATTGACGGTACCCGCCGTAAACGGCTGCCAGCAACGTATTCGCATCGTAGGTCTGACACGCACCGCTGGGGAATCCGCTTTGCAGCATCGCCGTGATGGCTGCGTCGGACACATTCTGACCGTTGCTGGGTACGTTCGTTGTTCGCCCAGAAGCGCGTGTAGTTCACGACGTTCAACAGCTTGATCGAGCCGTTTGGTATACGTGGTGTTGATGTTGTAGTACGGCGAACCACCAACGTTGCGCAGGAAGTACCCAACCCCGTCCCATCCGCCGTGCCCGCGCCGGTCGTGCCCAGTGTCGGACCACCGGCGTAAATCGCCGAGCTGCCCAGTACACGGCCACGATGTTGATCCCGCTCTTTGGGACCCGTCCACCGTGATA